>NZ_JBADWU010000079.1:0-48007 GCF_056203535.1 Candidatus Limimorpha sp.
TATCAAGATAAGACTTCCAAATGGCAAGGTGTGCTTCAGGACGCTCTACACATCTGCCCAGCACAAGGCCGTGAAGTCGCTGGTCGATGCCCTCGCGTGCGCGTATGAGCGCAAGGGTGACGCATAGTCAAAGTCAGGAAATGATGCCAAACGACACTGAAAGTGGTGCTACGAACCATAACACCACCGACAGTATCATTCTTGAAAAGGTTATGATATTTGCTAAATTTCTGAAAATCATCGAGTTTTTTGGCTAAAAGCTAGCTAACGGCTAATGGCTAACAGCTAACAGCTAAAGGCCAATAAACTCCGTAATCAGCTTGAACAGCAACTCGTAAGTCTGAAAATAGAAATGCTCAAAAGTGTCGTTGGCGGTGTGATAATACTGGAAAGCGTCGCCTTCTTCGTTTTCGTAGAAAATGCATGGAACGCCTTGCACGGCAAAAGGATAATGGTCGCTGTTGGCAGCCAAATCGCCACGGTTAAGCGACTGGAAATAATGCCTTTTCGCGTTGATGGCTTCCATTTCGGCAAAACCTTTCATGCCTTGCTCGCTGACTTCGCAATACTGCACGGGATTATTGTCGCCAATCATGTCGAGATTGAAAAGATATTTGATGTTGCTCAGCGGAACAATCGGGTGGTTGACATAATAGGTCGAGCCGCGCAGATTGGCATCTTCGCCTGAAAACGCGATGAAAATCATGTCGTATTTCGGCTTGTGCTGGGCATAATATTCAGCCAAAGTGATGATGGCGGCAGTGCCCGAAGCGTTGTCGTTAGCACCTGGGAAATAGAGTTTTCTGCCCAAATTGCCCAAATGGTCGTAGTGCGCCGTAAAGACAAAACAACTGTCATGGCTTTCACCATTGATTTTTGCAATCACGTTGCTGCTTTCGTAGTTTGATAAAAACTTGTTTTCAACATTCAGCTTGATGTTTTTCGCTCCTCTGACGGCTTCGGCAGTTGTCCAGACAATAGGTTTTGCGGCAATGTTTTCGCCGTAGGCCTTGTAGAATTTCAGGCCGGTTTCCCAAGTGTAGAGCAAACCTGCATTGGGGCAAGTCGTGTCGCTTTGCAGAATGGAAAACTCCTTGCCGTGTTTGTAAGGAAACCAGAAATCGCAGACGATGAAAGCGTTTTTGTATTCAGGCTTCTGCAAATCCTTGGAAATCTGTTCGAAGTCGAAGTTGGCCGTGTCAATGAAATAAAGCGGGAAGCTGCCTTTCACGCTGGGTGAATATTCGCGCATCACGAAATCATCGCCAGGAGTGAGTTTCCTGCCATCGACCCACATCTTCATTTTTCCAGGAAAAGTGTTAATGTTGATGGTGAAAGGTTGAAGAATGACTTCGTCAACGCCAGCCTTACGGAACTGTTTTTCAATGTAATCGCCCGCTTTCAGCACGCCATCCATAGCATAACCGCGTCCTTGGTATTTCTTTGAACTCAGTTCCTTTACGATTTCCTTGTAAAGCGGCGTGTTTTGCGCCGGCACCGAGAGTGCGAGCATCAGACAGACTAAAGTCGTGATTTTCTTGAATATGGAATTTGATAATCTCATAATGATAGGTTATTGAAAATGATTGTTTATTCGGTGATAGATATAATCGTCTCGTCGCCGCAGATGTTGCGGATTTTGAGGCGGAGGGGTTTCTCTTCGGTGCGGATGCAGCCGTCCCAGATGCGGGTGAACTTTTTGCCGTCTTCTATCACATAGCCTAAGCGGTCAATTTTGATTTCCTTGTCGCTGTGCCATGGGGCAGCCTTATCAGCTGTGGAGCAATCGGCCGAAATCCATTCTATAGTTTCCAAGCCCTCTTCGCTGATGCGGATAAGGCTGGATGCCTTGCCTTTGGCCAAGGCTTGTGCCTCGGTCTTGTGATTGTATTCGTCAATCTTGCGGCACACGCGGTCGCTGTGGAAGCTGTTGATGCTGACTTCCCAGCAAGGCAACAGTTCCTCGTTGGTTTGCCGGAGCGAGTAATCTACTTCGTCTTCCACCACCACATTGTCCAGCACCTGCTTCAAGTCGCGCAATTCCACTTCAGCCAATGAGGCATCGTTGTTCTCGCGGATAAAGGCCTCGATGTCCTGCTTGTCGGTGATGTCAATATAATACACCACCACCCTTTTCACATCTGTGGGCAAGTCGGGCATGGCCTCATGCAGAATGCGGTTCATCAGTGGGCGGTCTAATAGTCGGGTGGTGCCATCCATAAGGTTGGGCAGATACACAGGCATCATGCCATAGCGGCTGTCGTGGATGCTGCCCTCCCAGAACTTGTCGAGTTTGTCTTCGTTGCGCAGGCCTAGGATAAGGCTTTTCAGTTTCTCCATCGTCTGGATGGGATTGCGGTAGAGCGACACTCCATCCTTTACCTCCTTGATGTCGAAACTGGCTCCAACAGTCAACAGTCGATCGCGAGTAGTCTGTATGCTGTTGATGCCAATATCGTTGTGGATAAAGCGGCGACCCAACTTGTGAGCCACAGCAGCCGTTACGCCGCTTCCGCCAAAGAAGTCAGCCACCACCATACCCTCATTGCTGCTTGCTTTGATAATGCGTTCCAAAAGTGCTTCGGGTTTTTGAGTGGCGTAACCTACTGGTTCTTCCTTGTCTGCAGGCTGGAGCATAGACATTCTCCAGACATCATCAATTGTTTTTTCTTCAGATTCTTGGTATATTACTTTCCCATTTTCATCTTTTGCATTCACCAGTTTCTGAGTGGCTTTATCCCATACTCTTTTAATCTGTTTTACATTCTCTTCTCTTTTTTCTTTGACAGGACTGAAAACATAACTATCCGATTTTGAATATAAATAAATCGTGTCGTGATTGGATGCAAACCGATTCACATTGCCCTGCATTTTATTATAGTAATGCCACACTATTTCATTCCTGAAATTATCCTCACCAAAAATCTCGTCCATCAGGATCTTCACATAATGGCCGATATGGTAATCCAGATGCACATAGATGCTGGCATTATCGCTCATTACGCTCTTGATAGCCATCAGGTTTTCGTACATCCAGTTGAGGTAGCGTTCCTTGTCCCACACATCGCCGTACATCTTCTCCTCAAAGGCTTTCATTTCTTCCACATCCAACTCCGACTCGGCTTGAGAAATGGCCTCGGCCACTTTGGGGTTACGGCGCACATACACCTTCTTGGCATAGTCGGCTCCTGAAGCAAAAGGCGGATCGATATACACTAAATCCACCGTTATGCCCTTCTCCTTCAAGTAGGCACAAGCTGAGAGACATTCTCCCCGCATCAAGATATTGCCGTCAGGGTTCTCGCCCACACGTTCCACATCCTCCACCTCATACAGCGGCATTCCCCTCAGCACATGCTCCACCACCATATTATTATCTCTATAAGACAGCATCCTACGAGTTCGCACAAAATTATCGAGGATGGCTTGACCTTCCAAAGTGTTTGGGAAATAAGGTATATATTTTATTGCCATAGTATTAGTAACTTTTGCAAGTGCCAAATATGTTTTGGAAATTTCTTTCCCATGTTGCTTCGTTAACCACGAAAATCTTGTCTTGAGGTATTAATTCCTTTATCCACCGTTTAGGATTAGCTTTACCTCCAGGAATGAGCCTCTTTAGTTCCTTTTTGAAATAGGAATTTTCTGCATCGTCAAAGTTTGTCAAGCAAACATAAAGAATCGGTTTCTTTATTTTGTCTTCGCAATACCGATACAAGAAAGTATCTCGAAATTTTCCTTTGAAGTTTTTGACAAGATAGTCTTTAATATGATAATCATCACCAGCCTTTCTTTGGTCTTTTTCGTTTTTTAGATGCTGAATATCCTCTTCAGTGTACCCTTTTATTTCTATCCAAAGCTGGAACTTGTCAAACTCAGCCATAACATCAACCGCTTTCATCGGAGCACCATGGAATGTTGGAGACAAAGAATCACGCTCGTCAAATTTATACAGTTCTTTTGCCTTTGGGAAATCGAAACGATATCTTTCCTCTGTCAAATCCAATTTCATAACGTACTTAGCCCTTTCTGTATTTCATCGTCAACAATTCTTGCAAAAGTCTCATCAATAGCGTTGGGTTCCAATTGGTCAATATCGTAAGTCGAATTATGCTGTACAACACCTTCACTATCTTTGTAGAGTACATGGTAAAGTACGTTGTCATCTTTCGTTGCTGCTAATTCAAATTCTTTCAGAAGCACATAATCATGTGTAGAAATGAATATTTGAACTCCCATGCGTTGCAGTTCTAACAATATATTCACTACTGTTTGCATCAATTGGGGGTTCAAATTGGCTTCAGGTTCATCCCAGAAGAGCATAGTTCCTTTGGTTAAGGTCTCATTTTGAATTAAACGATATAAAAGTCCCAATTTCCTATAACCTTCTGCCAATAGAGAAAATTCTAATTGACCCGAAGCATTCTTTAGATAAAAAGTTTCTTCTTTTGTAACAACCTTTCCCGACATTGCCTTACTAAGTATCGACATTAGCTTCTCTCTTTCTGGACTTTGTTTCCCTTTTACCACTGGCGAATATGCTTTTGTGATAATATCTTGATACACTTCCTCAAAAGCCAACTTCTTCTGACTAACAAGAGAAAGAAAGCCTGGTGCGTTGGCCAGCATATCTTTGACAGGAATAAAAATAGCCTCTACTCGTTCGTCAACCCTCCAGTCATTCTCAATAGTTTCTGCTTTGTTTAACGTGGTAATTTCACATGTGATTGAACGTTCAATACTTTTGGGAGCATTTTTACGGAAAACGGAAACGCTACCAGAATTGCGCCCTTTTGCACGATGAACAAGTCGGCCTATTGTATTTGGCATAAAGACTCCATTGAGTTTTTGACCAAACGTCCGATCAATTTTCTTGTCTATTAAAGTACAGGCAGAGTACAAAGCTTTAAGTAAATGTGTCTTGCCAGTACCATTTTTCCCTATCAGTATGTTGATTCCTGAAGAGAACTCAATGTTCGCATCGGTGAACACTGTAAAATTTTGGGCTTTGATTTTAGTAATCATATTCTTGTGTTTAATAATTTATTTAGATAAACAACGGAGGAATCCTAGTCTGTTGCCGAGCATTTCTCGGTAACTTTGCACACAACTTTTGTTTTCCAAATGAACTTGTTCCGTTTTGGAACAGGTTGACATAGATTTTGCTGTTGTCCATCTGGTAGAGGACAATATTCTTCGGCTTATTATTTTGTACTTCTTTACTCATGAGTCTCTTGGTTTTTATTCCTCCTCTTTGAAAAAACTATTGATGGCATCGAAGAGTTTCTGCTTGCGTTTCTCGGGGTTGAGGGTGTCCTCAATATAAAGGAACTTGAAACGGCGGTAGCCGAACTTCTCGTTGTTCTGCTTGATGAACTGGGTTTCCATGAACTTACGACGGTCGGCAAACTTGGCTGCAAAGCCTTCGCCCTTGGTCTCAACGATGATGACCTTGTGGATGCCACCCTCGGCATTGCGGCTGAGGACGAGGAAGTCGGGCACATACTTGCCAATACGCACCCAGTAGCGACCATTGTGGCGGAAGCAGTCTATCTTGAACTCGGTGAGGGTGTCGTCGCCATTGTAATACACCTCCAACGGCTGGTCGCCGATGCAGGCCAACGCTTCCTTGAGATGATTTTTCTCCAGTGGGCTGTCGAATCGGTAAGGCAGATAATGGTAAGTATGGTGACGCTCAGGGTGATTCTCCTTGCCCTGCATGTAATCGGGGATAGGCATTCCTGCCGCCTTGAGGGTATCAATGGCCTTTTGCATTTCGGGCGTGATTGTGGAAGGCTGCTTGTCGTCATCCAATATGCTTTGCACTGTAGCCTCGTCGGGATGATAGCGGGTGTCGCCGAGATATGTGGTGACGGGCGAGGTGAATTTCTCTATCTGAAGAAGACTGGCCTCTGTGGTTATAACCTCCTCGCGGGTGGTGAAGTCACGACGAGGCACAAAGGATTGGCGCACGAGCGAGCGGATGCGCTGCTGGTCAAAGCATTCATTGTAATGGTGGCCGTCCTGATGAACTGTCGTAATTTTGTCGAAAAGTTCACGAAGCGGTGCTTCATATTTTTTCAACTGTGCCATTGTCAGCGTGCCAAAACTCTCTTTGGCGATGGTGTTGAGCCATTCGCGGAAAGTAACAGGGTCGCCTTGGTCAGGATTGATAGCATAGGTTTGGGTGATATTGCCTTCCAAGTCTTGCACCGAAACCAAGGTACTTGAACGCTCAACCAGGCAGTCTTCCTCCA
Source organism: Candidatus Limimorpha sp. (assembly GCF_056203535.1). Classification (NCBI taxonomy): domain Bacteria; kingdom Pseudomonadati; phylum Bacteroidota; class Bacteroidia; order Bacteroidales; genus Candidatus Limimorpha; species Candidatus Limimorpha sp. Next base: position 6,258 of record NZ_JBADWU010000079.1, read on the forward strand.
AGCGACGCTGGGTGTCGGGCGACTCCTCTGTGGTAAGTGTATTATATATCACCTTGAGCTGATAAAACTGGATGGGCGGCACCTTCTGTACCTCCATGCGTGAGTAGCGGTTGATGTGGATAGGCTCTTCGGCCATCTTGGCGTTTAGCTCCTTGACCGAGGTGTTCTGTGTCTTTGACAGTTGGGCGTTGAGTGTATCGGCATTGAACTTGTTGAGCCAGATGACAGCCTCTTCGGCTTTGCCACGCTCTACTTGTCGGAGGCATCGGCAGCTGGTCTGCAGCACCATATTCTTGGGGCAGTCACCTTGTTGCGAAAGGATAACCCCCGTGAGACTGCGACAGTCCCAACCCTCCTTTCCAATCTGCACCAGCAACACCACTTGGATGCGCGACATGGCGGTGTCGAGTGCGGCAAAGGCGGCTTCGGCTCCTTCGGGGGCGGGGTACTGCTTGTTGCCGTCGTGGTATTTCAACACAGCCTCGGCAGGATTGATATGATGTGACTGAAGTATTTCGGAGACAAGTGGATATATACGTTCCTCCAGCGTCTCAATTTTGCCGCAATAGATGGCCAGCTTGGCGCAAAGACCACCGGGGTAGACCTTGTCCTTGAACTTGTCGAGGAAATGGGTCAGGCCGTTGCGGATGATAGTGTCGGCATCGGCATCAGCTGTGCGGATGTCGGGATATTTGAGGAAGTTGCCGATACCATCAATCAATGGATAGTGATACACCACATTGGAAAGGTCGGTATTGCTGACGGTGATGGTGTCGGTCATCTGAACCTTCTCGGCTTTCTCCAGATACGGTGTGCCGGAGAAGCCCAGCATACAGTTGAAATTCTTTGACTCGGCCCAATGTGTTACCACCTGACGCAACTTAATCTCACTGTCGGCGGCATGATGCACCTCGTCAACGAAAGTGGCAAGATGAGGAATCTGGCCAATGACATGTCGTAATTCATTGGCAATTTTCATCTTGTCAAGTTCTTCCTTGCTGAACGCTGTGAGGTCGGAGTCTTTGTCAAGCCTGTCAAGAATCACCTTCTCGGCATTGGTGACAGCCACAAGACCCATGAGACTCTCACCTTCAGAGGAGAGGTGCATGTTGATTTTCTGAGCATTGGGATTCTTGATACGGTTGCTCTTCATGGCACTCTTCTGCTCGTCCAGCACCTCAAATTTGATCATTCTGCGGATATTGGAAGCAGCAGGTTCTGGCAGTACCCATGAAGGGTCGAAATTCTGAATCTTTTTCAGCGATGGGATGATGGATGATTTGAGACCTGAAGGGGCTAGAATCATGAAGTTATGGGCAAAGATGGGATTTGATGGCTCGTTCTGCGCAAAATAGAGGTCGAGATAAATAAAGGCTGCCATCAAGTAGGTCTTGCCAGCACCCATGGGCAGGCTGAACAGATAGTCTGGATAATCCACCCCATAGAACAAATCGCGAAAGGCCTTTTCATAATCCACACTTGCTGGATTGCTCTTTATGGCCTTTGCCAACTCGGGGGCAAGCGATTTACCATTCTTGTTGGGCAGTGCGGCATACTGCATCAGGGCCAAGGCGGGGATGTTGCTGCCAATCAGCTCTCGTTCCGCACCAGTGAGGGCGATAGAATTGGGCGATGATAGTATGCCGTTGTGGAAAAGTTGCCAGAGCGATTTGTTCTGACAGCCAATCTTGAGAAATAGATATGTTTTGATAGCTTCAATCTGAGCATCACGCATCATACCCCTACTCTCCATGTAATCAACCACCGATTTGATGGGGCATGAGGGACTTTGTAGCCATGAGTTGCGCTTTATTTCAATCAGTTTGAAAAACATATCTATAAAAACAATTCAAATTGTCAATCCGATTGTCAATCCGACAATTTGCAATGCAAAAATAGAAAAATTGTTTCGACTTAAACAAATCAATAAATTGAAATTTATTACAGAGTTTGTTAAGTAAGCAACTGCTCAGAATTAAACAACACACTTTAAATCAATACAGGCTTCATTTGTTCTCTTCAAAACATGTCCTCATAACGCACTGAAAGTATGGAAACGCACAAATAATTTTCCCGTTTTTTTATATCTTTGCAGCGCAATTCCGAGAGACGCTAATCCCGAAGGAATCCCGAAAGCATCCCGAAGGCATCTCGAAGAAATGAGGCAAAGCCAAAACAAGAAACAAGGAAAATTATGGCAAGAGTAATACCTATCAACATCATCAAAGGCATCAGCGGAAAGTATGGAAAAGATGCCGACTTCTACTTTGCCACCAACACATCAAGCGGCAAAATACGCATTTCACAACTCCCCAAGCCGAGCCATCGGCCTCCTACCGAAAAGCAAAGGAAACAGCGTTCGAGATTCGCCGCCCGACATGCTGCAATCGCCGCATGGCTCAATGCGAACAAACCCAACGAGTTGAATGGACCAAAAGGAACCGAAGCGTATCGGCATGTACAGCGGCTGAAACGTCAATTGGGTCTTAGCCTCATGAACCAGGTGCTATTGAAATACATGGATGAAAACAATGTCATCAGGCTCCCCGAAATGAAGGAACAACAGAGTTACAATCCTCAGAAGCCCAAGAAATTATGGAAACAAATTTCTTTAGAAAGCACAAGGACATTCCATAAAGGAAAAAACAGACCATCTTTTCTGTCTCACAACAATGCGAAAACAAAAAGATTACCCACAGTCAATTGGTTAGCTAATTTTGTAAACCAAACATGCTCATCTGTTTATGAAGAATCGCACAGCATCGGGATTTTGACATCAAAAAACTTCTACAAATTCAAATCAGTTGAAACATTTCAAAAAAAACGAATCTGTAAAATTCAAATAATCCAATAGCTAACAGCTGAGACAAATCACTTACTCCCCATCCAAACCAATTCATATTTCCGGTTTCCGAGTCCAATTTTCTCACCATGAATGAGTTGTGTCTCCCATTCCGATTCGGGTGTCGTGTTTTTGAAATGATCGTGGTGGTCGGAGAAACCTTCCTGATGCAGATGGTCGCCAAGCACAGAATTGCGGATTGGTTCAGCTTTCAGACACATATCGGCGCAGGCTTGGTCGAGGGCGACTGGGTCGAAGGAAGCGAACATGCCAATGTTGGGCAGAATCGGGGCATCGTTTTCGCCGTGGCAATCGCAGTATGGCGACACATCAACGATGAGCGAAATGTGGAAATTGTCGCGACCCGAAATGACGGCTTTGGTGTATTCCGCCATCTTGGCATTCAGCACGCTGATAGCTTGGTCTTGTGCAAAGTCGACGGCATCGAAATTGCAGGCACCGAGGCAACGGCCACATCCCACGCAGTTTTTCTGGTTGACTTGCATTTTCTTGGTCGTTTCGTCAAACACGAGGCCATTGTTGGCACATTCGCGCAGGCAGCGTTTGCAACCACGGCATTTCTTGGCCTTGATGATGGGTTTTCCGTTGGAATGTTGGTCTTTCTTGCCGGCACGCGAGCCACAGCCCATGCCGATATTCTTAATGGTGCCGCCGAAGCCTGTCATTTCGTGACCTTTGAAGTGCGTCAAACTGATGAAGACATCGGCATCCATGACGGCGCGGCCAATCAATGCTTCCTTGGTGTATTCGCCGCCTTCAACGGGCACGGCAATGTCGTCGGTGCCTTTCAGGCCGTCGCCAATGATGACCGGGCAACCGACGGTGAGCGGTGTAAACCCGTTTTCCCAAGCACATTCAAGATGTTCGAGGGCGTTTTTGCGCGAGCCAGGATACATGGTGTTGCAGTCGGTGAGGAAAGGCTTCCCGCCCAATTCCTTGACGAGGTCGACGATGGCTTTGGCATAATTCGGGCGCAGATAACTAATATTGCCCAATTCGCCGAAGTGCATCTTGATAGCGACGAATTTGCCATTCATGTCGATGTTTTCAATGCCGGCAGTGCGTGCCAACCGCTTGAGTTTTGCAGGCATGCTTTCTCCGAAATAGCCCGTGCGGAAGTCGGTGTAGTAAACTTTTGAAGTGTTCATATTGAATTGAATTGATTTTTAATGATATTTAATATAGTTCAAAAAGTTCAAATTGCGCTTTGCGCGTTCAACCCTTTGAACTTTTTGAACTTTTTTGTCTTTTTCCCTTTCTTTTCAGCGAGTAAAAGTAATACATAAATCGCTACGGGCGGCAAATTGGCGTAGATTTTCGTCATGTAGACCAACGATGCCAAAATGTATTAAGGCACGATGTTATCCATTTGATTTGTAATAAACGGGTCCTTCCTCGCCATATTGTCCTGAAAAAAGGAATCCTGCCCGTTGAAGGACTTTTTTCGATGCTTCGTTTTCCTCGGTAGTCTCAGCAATGACTTTCTTGACCCCATCTTGTTTCAACGCCCATTCGGAAACCGACAGCAAAGCCTCTGTCATGTAACCGTTGCCACAAAAGCCTTCCCTGAGGCCATACCCGATTTCAACCGTTCCGTCATTGCCAACGCCCTTGAAACAGAAATCACCGACTATAGTCCCTGGATTTTCCTTTAGTTCCATGAACCACACGGCATACCACATCCGTTTTTCGGGATGGTCGAGGCAGCCTTGCAGCATCTCACTGTAGGCTTGCCGCAATTCTTCAATCTTTTCGTTTTCAATCAGATCGCGCATCTCATCATTGCTGATGGGAAACAGATTCAGTCGTTTGCTTTCAATGTTCATTTTCTTATTTGTAGTATTTTTCAATGCCTCCGTAACCTTTTATCAATTTGTTGGCTTTGGTCTTGCCGATGAAATTTGCAAGACGTTTGCGAAACTCATCGGGCCGTTTGCGTGCCGCATCGATGTAGGCAACCCGAATGCGGCGGTAGGAATCCGAAAATCGTTCGAAGTTTGTCCAAGTCTCTGGGTCTTTCTTGATTTCAGCCAAAATATCCTCCGGAAAAATGAATGGCTCATTGATGATAGGCAGCACCAATGGCCTGACTTTTGGATGAATCATTCCCTGCCCATCGAGCCAAATCAGGCGTTCGATGTTGGGGCGTGAATAAGGGCTTCCTTCCCGCCTTGGTGTGAAGCGTCGGATGCCGTGGGTGCTGTCGAGTGTGCCAGCCTGACCGTCAATCCAGCCGAAACAAAGCGCTTCCTCGACGGCATCATTGTATGAAATGCTTTGCTCGCCAGCTACCTTTGTAGGGAAAACGAACCAGATTTCTTTCTCCGTCTCGAAATGCTCGCTGAGCCATCTGCGCCATTCGGCGCGGTCGTTGGCTTTAAAAGTGTTCATCGTTTTTGCTCCCATTCTTTTCGTGTCAGCCTGGTAATGTGCTCGGTACGAATGTCGTCCATCAGTTTCCAATAGATGTCCTTGTTGGTGTGATGATAGACGAAACCACATTTTTCCTGCACGCGTTTCGATTTGGCGTTGCCTTCAAAATAGCCGCACCAAAGCGTTTCAAGATTTAAATCTACAAAGGCGTGACGGATCAATTCTTTCGTAGCTTCGGGAATTAATCCCATACCCCAGAAAGGCACGCCAATCCAGTAACCGATTTCGCCTTCCGTTTCGGGCAAATCGAGGTTGCTTTGTGTGCCAATCATCAAGCCAATGCTACCGATGGCCTTGTTGTCCGTTTTCAAGCAAACGGCGTATGTCTCATTGACAGCCAGTACATTACGGATAATTTCACGGCTGTTTTCAACGCTGGTATGCGACGGCCAGCCCGCAATAGGACCAACCGCAGGGTTTTTGGCAAAGGCAAACAGATTCTCTGCATCATCTTCGCACCACGGACGCAATATCAGTCTTTCCGTTTCCATGTTCATTTCATCAATTCGGCCCACACCTTGCCTTGGCGGCAAAAAACGGTGTAAATCTTTGTACCTTTCACTTGCGCCACGCGAGCTTCAGCAGCCTGCTCGGGAAAGAGGCGGATAAGCCCGACACGGTCGTAACGCTCCACCACGATAGCAGCAATGAAGTCGTCTTTCGTCATCGGGCATGCATATTCCAGAAGGTATTCGCCATCCATCTCGGTGATGGTAGGAACTACATTCAAGTTTTCAATAGTTACGGGTTCGATTTTGCTTCCGCAACATTCAATCGCCGGTTTGCCGTAGGCTATGCCGACATTGCCGCATTTCGGGCAATAATAAATGTTTAACTTATTCATTTTTAATTCTTCATGATTTTTGCGGCCAAACCTCCATATACGATATGTATCGGACCATTGGCTACAGGTTGCCAGAATTTGACCATATCGGTGAGCTGATTAGGAAATGCGTATGCCGGAAAGCCATGCCCCCAATCAAGTTCGCATGCGCGGAATTTGAGTTGGTTGTTGATGTAGATGGTCTCGGGATCTGAATTATTCATATTGGAGGCATCGAACATGAAATAAGGAAGACCATGCTTTGATGCACAAACCGAAAGCTTCAGCATTTCCTCAGGCAATCCGGATGAAACAAACTGCCTTGTTTGATTTGTAAATTCAACGGCCAGCTCTTCAACACTTTTTGACAAGTCAAAATCACCGCCGATTAGGAACGCCTGCGACACATTGCCCATGAAACGCTCGTCAATTCCTTCGCATCTGCCGCGCATATCCAAAATGGTTATATATTTGAATGTCTTGTGTTTGGGTAGGTGTTCATAGAACTTTTTTGCCGCAATGGCGGTGAGGATGCCATGTGTGCCTGCGCCACTTTTCTTTTTGTAAGTCTCAATTTCGTCTTGCGGCACAACGATGCTGAAAGTGTCCTTGACGGTTTCGTTTTTCCTTGCATACCACAGCATTTTCAAGATTTGCTTGAGGCCTATTTTCGCCCAACCTTGTTGGATTATTTTGGATAGTGTTTCTTCTTTTGACCATGCATCTGGCGATGGCAGCACACTTTGGTCAAGGACCATTGGAGTAATGTCGTTGCCTTTGCAAAGATCCGCCCATTGCCCGATAATTGTGTAAAAGGTATCGGCATCCATCAAGGCATGTGCGGCCTGAACGTAGAGCGCGAATCCATCACTGAGGTGCGCCAAAGTTACTGCAAACGGCTGGCTATTACCTTTTTTGAAGTTATTGATGTCAAAAGGTTTCACAATCGACCATGCGAGTTTTGGATTACCGCAAACATCGGCCATGCTGTGCCTTGTGCCGTCGATTTCTTCAAAAGGGATTGTGCCAACGGCATTTTCATCCCATTCCATTGCCTTTGTCTGAGGATTGTATCTTCCTGTAAGGTATGGGTAGGTCGCAGCAATCTGCGCAAGCGCTTCTTTAAGTTTGCCAACTTCAGGCATGTTTTCGTATATCCATGCTCCTTTTATCGTCAAGCCCAATGAAAACAAGTCTGAAGAAGATAATTTCCAAGTATTCATATTTCAATGTTTTCACATGTTGTTTTGAGAAGCTGTTTTGAATTTTTGTCAGGGATTGCCTTCGGCAAAAAATCTTCTGAAAATCGAATTCAAAAATCTTTGTTTTCCAGCCAAAATGGATATTCACGAGAAAACAAGCTCGGATTTTTGAAAGATTTTAAATGAAGATTTTTGAAACATTTCTCGGCGAAGCCGACCCTTTCGTATTTTCATTCAACAAAATCAAAACAAGCTATTAATTTATTGGTTTTCAAGATTTTGCTGTGCTTCGTCGCTGTTTTCCAAAACGGCGCTAATAATCTTGCAACTGTTCATTTCGGCGCATTTGCCGCAACTTTCAAGTTTCTTGCTCATGGCACACTTGCGTATTTCGCACAAGTCGCTGCAATAATAGGTTTTCGGGCTTTCGCCACGGCATCCCAAGCAGTTGATGTGTTCGGGCAGGATTTCAATGTTGTTCAATTTGCTCCACTTGTCAGCGACCTTTTTTCTCAAATTGTTGTCGTCGTTAATCGTTGCGATGCGGGCTTCGCATTTTTCGCAATCCAGTCCGCAAAATGCTATCATCTCTTTCATTTTCAATTTGTTATTTGGTTATTTATACTTGTCTTATTATTTCTTATTGAATGCAAATCGGCTTTGAAATGATTCCGGTCTCGGTCAATACACGGATGAGATAAATGCCTACATTTGAACTTTCCAGATTGACTTCATAAAGTTCATTTTCAGCATTTTCCGATTTGATGCATTGCCCCAAGGCATTGAATATTTCAATGTGTTTCATACCTTCCGCTTCAATGATGAAATGTCCGCTTGAAGGATTCGGATAAATACTGACAGAAGGTGACACTTTTTCGTTCACTTTGGTGTCATATTTCGGAATGATATTCAGGATGATGCCTTCCAATTCGGTGAGGTTGTAGAAGAAATCTGGGTCGGGAATGAGGTACCAGCCATCATAACTGCCGCCATAGCCGAAATTCATGTGGAAATAGCCGTCGTCGCGGTAGCCGTCAACCACCACATTGTGACCGTTTTGCCCGTCGGGACTTTCCACGGCGAGATGAGCCGGGTAACCGTTTTGCAGGTTGTCGATGAGCAACTCGTACATTTCATCACAAGGGTCTTTGTAGAGCACGCAGTCATCGAAACCGAAACGCTTGTAGGCATCGTAAGCTTGCTCAACATAGAATGTGCCCGAACCGCTTGAGGTATAGACTTGCGTGCAAGCCGTGCCACAAGCAAACACGATGGCAGCAGCCAAGTCGTTAGTGGCATCTTCGCCTATGGCAAAGAGTTCATCGGCTTGGTCAAGGTATTGGTTCAAAGTTTCAAATGATGGAAAACCGATAGTCTCCCAGTCATCATCGATGTCGTAGTTGCGTCCGGCATAGTTGTGACGGTAGTCGTCGCTGTCATCAAAGCGTGTGCCTTGCGTAGTGCGCAGATAGTTGATAATCTGTCCCATGGCAACGGCTGGGCAGCCGGCGTAGCTATTCGAATTGGTGAGAGGATCGCGAGGACACATTCTATTATAAGGCGCGTCTTGCGTCCAGTGTGAGGTCATCAGGAAGTCACCCCTGACATTTTCGGCTTTTGCCTCGGCCAAAGCCTTTGGAAGCGGACTGATGTTTTTTGCAGGTTGTGCATAAATGTTTAATGCACACAGAATCAATAGGAAAAGAAATGCTTTTCTCATTTTGATTATAATTTATTGTTGTTTTTCCAAATATTCGATAATGTTTGGTGTAATTTCGTTTTCGGCACGGAGATGTGGGGTCGGACTGACCAGTTTTTTCCCGGATTTGAGGAACGACAGCGTGGAGGCGAATTGCAACGAAATCATCTCGCTGACGACTTCATCAGAATAGAGTTTTGCATCATTGCTGCTCAGCAATGCCAGTCCGCAAACAAAGGCCCACAGTTGGATGAAGAGCCTATGGGATTGTTCTTTTGTGATGCCATAATCACTACAGATAAATTCCAGACATTCAAGGGCTTTGGGGTGAATCTTGTTTGCAACGTTAGCATCCCTGTGGAAGGCAAGGAGATCGAATAGGTTCTGCTCTTCGTGGGCGAAACGGACCAATCTCAATCCGAATTCCTTAAAGGCTGGCGTATAGTTGTTTACATCGGCGACATAGTCTGAAAAAAGTTGCTGTGCGGCTTGCTTGACCGCTGAGGCGACTTCTTCCATGCTATTGAAAACGGTGAAAATTGGCCGAGATGAACAGCCTAAGGCGGTGCCTAACTCGCGTGCTGTGAGGGCCTCAAAACCCTTTCGCCGCACCAAATCGAGGGCCTTTTCTACAATTTCTTCTTTCGTAAATAATGCTTTCCTTGGCATAAGATGTTGTTTTACAACGATAAATATAAAAACATTTGTTTTGCAACAAGTGTTGCAAATATAAATGTTTTTCTTTTATGCCAAGAAAAATTTGGGGGAATGTTTTTTGATAAATGCAAATTTCCCGATTTCTTTCCGATTTCCGCCGACATTCCGAAAAACATTTCTATTTTTGCAAAATTGAAAATAGAAACATTCAATTTACAATGTCGAAAAAGGACAAAGACATAACGGAATACTTGGTCGTGTTTGTAGCCGAATTTGCAAAACGTTTCGGATTAAAACTGACACAATCATTCAATTACCTGAACCAATATGGCGCCATGCTTTTGCTGGAAGAGCAATACGGCTATGTCCATACCCAGTCTTTTGAGTCGATAATCGATGAAGTGTCTGATTATTGCCAACGGAAAGGAGGAAATTTGAGATGATTCTGTATCATGGTACAAATCAGGAATTTGATGTAATCGATTTTTCGAAATGCCATCGAGGAAAAGATTTTGGCTGCGGATTTTATCTTTCCGAAAACCGTCATCAGGCTGTTGAAATTGCAGAAAACAGAGTGAAATTCCAAGGCGGGAAAGTCGTTGTTCAGGAATATGCTTTCGATGAATCGCTGCTTGGCGGCTTACTGTTGTTCCGCAAATTCGATTCCTATACGAAAGACTGGGCGGAATTCATTTATGCCAACCGCAAGAATCTTAACACCGAAAACATTCACTTTTACGATGTTGTTTATGGACCTGTTGCCAATGACAGAGTTGGGCTTCAAGTCCGCAATTTGATTGAACACAATATTAATAATGAGGTCTTTCTTGAAAGGCTCAAATATATGAAAGGCATCACTTCTCAGTATTTTTTCGGAACGAATTTAGCTGTAAACCAACTGCATAGATTATGATTAGCCAGAAAGACATCGATTACATGAACGAATGTACCACCCGTGATGTGATACAATTGCTTGTCGATGAAAAAAAGATGAGCATCAACGAGGCTATGGATTTTTTCTACAATTCAAAAACCTTCGGCCTTCTTATGAATCCCGAAACAGGGTTGTATTATCAAAGTCCGGTTTATGTTTTCGATATTTTGGAAAATTTAGGTTGATTTTGGCGCAATTTCTAAGAAAAAATGAAGAAATCAATGAAGACCAGATAAGACAATGCTTCAACGAGATCATTTTCTCGGAATTGGATAAATTCCAGCAACTTTACGACACGCTTTCCGAAAACCAGTCGCTGCTGCTGCGTGCCATTGCCAAGGAAAAGTACGTGAATGCCATTAATGCTTCCGGTTTCATCAAAAAATACAACCTGAAAACCGCCAGAGCGTCAACACGGCACTCAAACATTTGATTGACAAGGATTATGTGTACAAATCAAAAGACGGCTATGCAGTAAGCGACCACTTTATGCGGCTTTGGCTACCGACTTTGCCTTGACCTGTCATCGAAATCATGCTCTCCACTTCGGCTCCCGCTTCTCTAAAAACGCCTTCATGCCTTCCTGACCAGCCTCGGAAATGCGCTGGTCGGCAATGGCAGAGGCAGTGTAATCGAACAGACTGTCGTAAGGATTGGCCAAACCCGACATCAAGCGCAAAAGGCTCTTGCAGTTGGCCACGGCAGCGGGCGAGGCTTGCAGGAAATGAGCGATGTATTTTCGCTCGGCATCAATCATTTCCGATTCATCGACCACTTCGTTCACCAGTTTGAAAGCCTTGGCTTCGGCAGCCGTAAAAGCTCGTCCCGTAAGCATCAGTTCGCGTGCCGCAGCCATGCCGCAACGTTGCACCACGAAAGGCGAAATGGTGGCCGGCGTGATGCCCAGCTTCACTTCGGAAAAGGCAAATTTCGTGTTGGTCTCGGCAATCACGATGTCGGCGGCTGCCGCAATGCCGTTGCCACCGCCAATGCAGGCGCCGTGGACATCGGCAATGACCGCCTTGTTGCAGAAATAAACGGACTTGAACAGATCCGAAAGCCGTTTGGCATCGTTGAAATTCTGGTTGCGGCTGTAGGTCGCCATCTCCTTCATGTAGTTCAAATCGGCGCCGGCGCAAAACGACTTGCCATTGCCTTTGATAATAATGACACGGATGTCGTCGCGACTGTTCAACCAACCGAAAACCTCGGTAAGTTCGGCAATCATGGTGGGATTCATGGCGTTACGCACCTCCGGTCTATCCAGATTGATCCATGCCATGCTCTCGCCGAGTTGTATCTTTAGGGTTTGAAAATCCATAATCAATGCTTTTGAAAACTGCAATATTCGCAAATTTTTGCCAAATTGACACGCTTTTTCGCAAAAAAACATTTCCTTTGCATTTGGAACGGATTTTGAACGTAACTTTGCACACGCAAAATGAACAATTGATATGGAAGACGAAAATTTCAACAACGAATTAGAGGATTTGCTCAACATGCTGAAGAAACTGATGGAAAAACAGGACCTTTCGAGCGTCCCCGGCGTTGACCCGCAGCAATTGGAACAACTGAAAATGTTCATGTCGCAATTCGATGAACTGAAGGACGACATGAAGATTGAGATATACAAACTCGACCCTTTCACCAAGAAAATCGTATCGGTCATCGTGGGCGAAATGAAAGACAAATTGGGTCCCGACTTGGGCTTTGAACCACAAAAACCTACCGCCGAAGAAGTCGTCACGCGCAAGGAAAAGGAGCTGAAAGACATTGCCGACACCAACGAGCGCTACGATTCTCTGTTATCCACCATCGACGAACAACTCCGCAACCCGCAACTCTCGGAAGACGAAATCGACGCCCTGCTCGACAAACGCGCTGAGATTTTGGCACGTCGCAATGGATGATAAGAAAAGCAAATTATCACAAATGTCTCGATAATGAAACCGTTTGTTTTGCCGCGGTTTTTTGGCATGTAGAGATGCACGGCCGTGCGTCTTTACGTTCCATTGATAATTACCATCTATTTTGATAGACTTGCAAAAGTTTTCGATAAAATCGAAATAGTTACATACTCTAAAATTTACTAAGAATTTACTTGCTCCGCACCTTTACGGAACGATTTTTTTCAAAAGTACAATTCCATTAATTACCCGTTAATTATTTGATAACCTGATTTATGAATAATTTGTGAGAGATTGCGTTTACCAAACAAAATCACTTTTTTTCAGATTTTCCTTGACTCGTACCTAAGGGCATAGACTAATTTTGCAGCCTGATTCAGAAATAGCGCTATCATGAAAGTAAACAACAAGTTAAAAATCAAAGAGTTTTCCCTGCTCTGCGGAGTGACGGTCAAGACCTTGAGGCACTACGAGAAAATCGGCCTGCTGCAACCTTTTGATGTGGATGAATGGACAGGCTACCGTTATTACAACGTGAGCCAGATGCAAACCATGGAGAACATCCGCCGACTGAAGGAAATGGGGTTTTCGCTCAATGAAATCAGTGAGATGTTCGCATCGGGCAGCCTGAAACCCACCCTTCAGACCCTTGAAAAGAAGATTGCCGAAAGTGAGCGAGAACTTCGCAAGCTTCAGCAACGCTGCACCATGCTCCGCAACTTGGTTGACTCGCAAAACAAGATTCAAAAAATGGAACAAATTAGTATTCAATCTCTTTCGGAGATTATCGTCGCGTCGCACCGCGAAATCATCAGTTCGTACAACGATTTAGGCCGCCTTTGCTGCGAGGTCATCGGCCCCGAAATGGCACGTTTAGGCTGCAAATGCCCCGAACCCGGCTATTGCTTCACCCTCGAACACAATGAATACCGCCCGACCAACATCGACATCGAATATTGCGAACAGGTCGAGGAAATGGGCAAAGACTCCGAAATCATTCAGTTCAAGAAGATTCAGGCAGTCGAGAAAGCAATTTGCATGAAGCATTACGGCCCTTACGAAAGGCTCTACCAAAGCTATGTCGAACTTTTCAAATACATTGAACAGCAAGGCTATAAGGTCATCGGAGCGCCTCGCGCTAACTACATCGACGGCATTTGGAATCAGGAAGACCCCGAAAAATGGCTGACCATGATTCAGGTACCGGTTGAGAAGGCATAAAATCTTTAGAGACGTTGCACGCAGTGTCTCTACTGAAATTATTCAAAAATTTGCACAGAAAATAAAGAGTATTCTTATTTATTGTGCATTTTTTGTATTTTTGCAGTCCAAACGAACAATGAAATGATTATTGACAGACTGAAATCCATAGCAAACACACCGATTTATACTGGCGAACTTGCAGCTTTGCTCGATGGTTACAAATCTCCCGAAATGAAAATCACGGCCATGGAGGGGAACAACGAAATCATTCGGCTAAAGCGTGGAATGTATGTTGTCAATGGCAATGCTCCCATTTCAAGAGGACTTTGTTCGAACCAAATCTATGGGCCTTCTTATGTCTCGCTACAATGGGCTTTGAGTTACTACGGGCTTATTCCCGAAAGAGTGCGTGTGCTGACCGCCATCACCACCAAGCGAAGCCGCAATTTCAAGAATTCATTGGGATATTTCACTTATCGCCAAGTGCCGAAAGATTATTTCCCAATCGGAATCAGTTTTGCCCAGGAAGACGGAATCACATTTCTGATGGCCTCGCCCGAAAAAGCATTGTGCGACATGATTCTTGCCGACCCCTATTTGCCAGCTAAATCCATCATCGGATTGGAACGCTATCTTTTAGAGGATTTGCGTTTCGACACAGATGCTTTTGCCGATTTCAATATTTCCATCATTGAAAATTGTGCCGAGCAAGGCAAAAAGAAAACCATTCTTGAAAATCTAATCAAAATCATAAAGCGTTATGAACATTTTTGAAACCATGGTAGAGCAATATCATCCTGCCAATGAGGAAGAAAGAAGCAATGCGCAACGGGAAACCATGCAGAAAATTGCACTTGCAGGTTTGAAAAGAGGAGGATTTTTCGACCATGCCGCTTTTTACGGAGGAACTTGCCTACGTATTTTTCATGGTCTGAACCGCTATTCCGAAGACATGGACTTTTCGTTGACTGAGAAAAATGGCAATATCCATTTGGAGAACTATTTTCCGTCTATCATCGATGAGTTTCATTATGTCGGTCTTGATGTCGAAATTGACAAGAAAGACAAAAAGACTTTCGGCAGGGTAGAATCGGCTTTCCTGAAGGAGAACACTGAAGCATACGACATTAAGTTTCAAACACGCAAAATGATGAAGGTAAAAATTGAACTTGACACCGACCCACCACTTTGTTTTAATACCGAGCAAAAACTGTTGAATCAGCCTTATTCGTTTTCGGTACGTTGCTTCACCTTGCCCGATTTATTTGCCGGCAAAATGCACGCTTTAGTCTATCGCGCTTGGCAACGCCGCATCAAGGGTCGCGACTGGTATGATTTTGAATGGTATGCAAAAAACCAAATTCCGCTGGATTTCAATCATTTGCACGAACGCATCCTTGAATTTAGCGGAAACGACGTGAGCAAAGAAGAATTCATGGAAGCTTTAAAAGAAAAACTTTCATCAACTGACATTGAATTAGTAAAGCAAGATGTTTTTAATTTTGTAGATAATCCTCAAGACCTCGAAATCTGGTCCAACGATTATTTCCTGCGACTGGCTGAAACATTAAGATTCCAATAAAAAGAAAAATAGTTCAAAATGGTTCAAAAGCTAAAATCTGATAATCGCATTTTGGACTTATTTGTCAATTTTGAACTATTTTCTGTCGCGCAAAGCGCATTTGAACAATTTTTGAACCGCATTTAACAACGTTATTATTATGAAAAAAGTGAAAATCACCGTCATCAGAATGGCTTGCTACAAAGACCTAATGGCACAGTACGAAAACCCAATCGAACACGCCTGCGAACTGAAAGAAGGGCAAGTGTTTATCGCCAACGGCTGGCAACGTCCCGATGGACTTTGCGAAAGCGCCTGGGAGACCATGTCGCCTTTCGTGATGGCTCTCGCCCACGGCGGCGAAAACTTCTACGACGGCTGGATGAAAAACCCGAAGTCAGCCATGATTTCGTGCAACGACGGTTTCCGGCCAGTAAGTTTCCTTATCGAAGCAATGGACGAAAATGCCGATTGATTCTGATAATCTGGTTTTAGAGACAGGATTTATCGCGTCTGAAAAAACATTCCCTTTTTTGTGAAGTTGTTTATCGTACAATTCCAATCGGGTAAATCATATAATTTTTGTCGAAATACGGCGATTGTTCGTAGAACCAATTCATAATGGCGTATTGTGATGGTTTTTCCGTTTCAGGGAATGATGCCATCCAGTCGTCAAACTGGTTTTGCAGGAATGGGTCTTCGACGAGCATCTGCTTGGCGAGTGGTTCCATTTTGTAAATTTCAAAATATTCAACACGCTGTAATACAGTGTTGAAGAAACCCCATTCGAACAACGAACCTTGCATTTCGGGTTCCAAAAGATTCATCAGCAGACGAACACCATTTTGTGAAGTCTTCACCACGGCTGAACCTTTCGGGGAAGTCATTTCCTTGCTGATTTCTTCCGGCTCAAAACGGCACACACGGCTACGGCCTTCGTAAGGTGTCTGATAAAATTCAACATGCTTGAAATGATAGGTGTTAACCGTCATGGTCTTTTCTTTTTTCAAGTATTCAATTTCAAAGCCATGAGCCTTCACAATGTCAATGACTTTATCATATTGCGCCGGAATGATGTATTCCTTTGGCACTTGCAAAACCTTTTGGGGTTCGTCGTCACGGAATTTCATCACTTTACGCGTTTCGGGTTGGGTCGGGTCGTAGGAGTAATACCAGCCGCCCGTCAAGTCGCTTTGGATGGTATCGAATTTATAACCAAGGAAATCGACCCACAGCGTATCCTGATAAGATGGGTGCAAGTTGATTGGCAATTCCTTCATTTCCAAATCGTTCTGTCTTGCTTTTGCAATCACTTCCAGGAAACCATCCTTGTCTTCGTTGATGATTTTCATCGTTTCGAGAATCATGTAATAGGTTGAAAAAACGCGGTCCTTGTAAGGTTTCAGCATGTGCGTTTCGAGCAAAATACCGGGGCAATTGCGTGCCATGGCATAACTCTCGGAGAACATGGCTGAAAACGAATTTTCGCTCAAAGCCGCCGTAGGGTCGCCCCATGGATTGAATTCGATGTAACGTGTTACAGGCATATCGTGCCTTGCCATGGCTGTTACAATGCGCTTTTCCCAGGCTTCGCTCAGCCAAAACGAAAGGGCATGGTCGTAATTGCCGAAATCCTCAATGGAATAAGTCGTAACATATTGGTAATCTGCTCCATCAGTAGCGTGCGTGTCGAAGAAAATGTCAGGCTGCCACTGGTTGAAAATGTTGACAAGCGCACGCAATTCGGGTGAATCCAATTTGGTGAAATCGCGGTTCAGGTTCAGACCTTGTGCCGTGACGCGCCAACCCATTTGTTTCGGTCCATTCTGATTGATGCGGTTGTATGGCGAAAAATTGGCCAAGCCATCAGGACTGACGACAGGTAAAAACACTATTGAAATGTTTTTCAGTAAATTAGCATTCGTTCCATTGGCCAGCATATCGCGAATCATCATGAACATGGCATCTTTCCCGTTCGGCTCGCCAGGATGAATACACGACTCGACCCAAACAATGGCTTTGCCTTGCTTGCGGATTTTCTCAGGCTTTGTATAGCCGTTTTCATCCACGATGAGCATTGGAATGTCACGGCCAGCACCCGATTTTCCAATCACTTCATAATTGACTTGCTTGAAACACTTGGCCAGTTTTTGGGCGTAATCTATCGTGCCTTCGTAATTATCCGTTTCCAAAAAATCCGATTTTTCAAAAGTCGTTGGTTCCATTTCCTTTTTGCCGCATGAAGCTAAGACAAACAAAATCAATAAGAAAGACAAATACCTTTTCATCTGATTGCGATTTGATTGCGTACAAAAGTAGCGGTTTTTTCATTCCATAAAGCAATTTGTTTTATTTTAGCACTTTCAAATTCATCAAACTATGGAAACATATTCAATAGGAATTGACATAGGCGGCACCAACACCGACATCGGACTGGTGCGCAGCGACGGCGTCGTGATTGGCCGTCAGAACTTACCAACCAACAAATATTTTGATGCAGACGTTTATGTATCAGATATTTGTGACAAAATCAAGCAACTGATGGCAGACAACAAGGTTGCCGCCATTGATGGCATCGGCATTGCGGCCCCTGCCGGAAATTTCTATACAGGTTGCATCGAAAACGCCACTAACCTCAATTTCAAAGGCTACACCGACCTTCCGAAACTGGTTCACAAGCACCTTGATGTGCCGGTCGTCGTCTCCAACGATGCCAATGCAGCTGCTTACGGCGAACTGGTTTACGGCGGTGCCAAAGGCATGAAGCATTTCATTATGTTCACCTTAGGCACAGGTGTTGGCAGCGGCGTTGTCGTCGATGGCAAGCTGGTTCACGGTAAGACCGGCGGTGCGGGCGAACTTGGTCACGCCATCTTGATTCCCGAAGGAAGAGAATGCGGCTGCGGCCGAAAAGGCTGCCTTGAAACCTATTGCTCGGCAACAGGTATCCGTCGCACAGCTCTTGAAATGCTGGAAGAAAACCCTGATTACAACGGCATTCTTGCCCAAACGCCAAAAGATGAACTCACCAGTAAGACCGTTGGCGATGCAGCACAAAGCGGTGATCCATTGGCACTTAAAGTGTTTGAAAAGACAGGCTATCTGTTGGGCATTGCCCTTTCAAACGCTGTGACTTTCAGTGGTCCCGAAGCCATTTTCCTGATGGGCGGCCCTGTAAAGGCGGGCGAAGTTTTGCTGAAGCCTTTGCGCGAATCGTTCTACAAACATTTGCTTTTCACCTTTGAAAACAGTGTCGACATCCGCGTTTCGGAACTTGGTTCCAACGAAGTTGCCATTTTAGGTGCCGCTGCTTTGACGAAAGCAAAGATCTGAATATCATAAACATATAAAATAAAAGCGTTGCAATCTCATCAACTTGCAACGCTTTTTAGTTTTAAGTATCTATTCAAAATAAAACTTCAATATGGATTTCAAGGTTGCGAGACTGCGAGAATCTGCTCCCTGACATCTTTCTTCTAAGGTTCGATGACATCGCCAACTACCTAATATTCGCCTTTGCAAAGTGCTAAGTTACAGCAGAATCGCGCATTCAGAATGTTGTCGGTGACGACAATGTTGTCAAGTATAATCATGGGGCAAAAATAGCGTTTTTTATCAAAATGAGTTTCCGATTTTCCACAAACAATGACAATATAAACTGAATAAATCTGATTCATCAACCATAATTCCGAAAACATTTCTATTTTTGCAGTGTTAAAATTTTAGCCATGTCAGAGAAAACCATTTGGAAAATACAATATATCAACCTTTGCATCTCGGAATTTGGCCGAAAGCATCATCTTTCAGCCCAGTTGGCCTATCGTTACCTGATGACTTACCAAGGTTTGGCTTTCCTTGACAGAAATTATGAAGCGGAACACACTTTTGCTCTTCAAGATACTTTGGAAAGTTTGCAAGTCATTTGCCACAGAAACGGAGGCAGTATATGATATTGTATCATGGAACCAATATGGATTTTGAGACCATTGAACTCTCGAAATGTCAACCGAACAAAGACTTTGGAAGAGGCTTTTACGTAACTCCTATTCAAAGGCAAGCTCAATTGAGGGCTGCCGACAAATGTGAAAAAGAAGGAAAAGGCATCCCGACAATCATTTCGTATGAATTTGACGAAGAAAGACTTAAAGAATTGTCTGTCAAGACTTTCCAAAAGACTGATGAAGCATGGGCAAGATTTGTTTTGGCTAATCGAAACAGACGAAACAAAGAAAAACATGATTTTGACATTGTCATTGGCCCAGTTGCAGACGATGGAGTCATTGCTTCCATCAGTTTATACGAAAGTCATGTAATTGACATGCAAACACTTATCCAACGGCTGAATTATGCCAAGCCTAACATACAGTGTTGTTTTTGCACGGAACGTTCAATCAAGTTGCTGAAAAAGATATGACCCAGGCCGAATATCAATTTGTTATTAACCATTGCGTTGATGGGATGGTGCAGTTCCTTATGGAAGACTACCAAATGCCCATGTTAGAAGCTTTTGGCAAAGTATATGAGTCAGAAACTTATCAGAAACTGCAAAACAAGCGGACTGGGCTTTATTTGAGAAGCGCCGCCTACACTTACGAATATTTGAAGAAGGAATTGGGGTTGTCATAAAATCTCAAACAAAAACGAAGCCCGAGAAAATTCCCGGGCTTCGTTCATTCTTATCAAATTGTCAATTCTTATTTGAAAGCGTTCTCGCTCAAGCCTTTGCCGCTCAAAGCAAGATCCTTCATATAGCCTGGAACTGGCTTGCCAAGGTATTTATCTACATAAATCTTAGCAAGATACTGACCGAGCATGAAACCGTGGCCGCGCAAGCCTGTCAGCATACCGACTTCCGGGTCGACGATGTAGCGCGGTTCCATGTAGTAGCCTGACCAAACGGCGTGGAAGCCAACGGATGCAAGGTTTGGAATCCAGTCGGCGAAGACTTCGCTCACCACCTGCAGGAATTCCTTGCTGTTGTACTTCAGGTTCTGACGTGCCTCGAAAGCATCGCAGTCAGGCGAAGCGCAACCGATGATTTGTCCGGTGTGCAGGAACTGCTGTCCGTAAACGGCTGAGAAGCCTTTGTAATGACGGCGATCGATAATCATATCCAACGAATCGCCCTTGACGCCCATATTCGGCAAACGGCGTGTGATGAAAGCCTGGTGCTTGACAGGATACAATTGAGTATCAATGCCTAACATGTCGGTAAACTTTTCAGCACCCCAACCCATTGCATTAACGAAATGGTCGCAGCAGAATTCAATGTACTGCTTGTCGTGGGTGCGGACCAAAGCGTAATATTTGCCGCCTTGCTTGCTCACCGAAAGCAGTTCGCAGTCTTCTATCAGGCGGCCACCGTTCTGAATAGCGATGCCACGGATAAAATCGATGGTGCGGCCTGGCGTTGCCTGCCAGCAGTCGTTCGAAATCAAGGCGTGCGAATAGACATTGCTGTCCATGTTCCACAGTGGCGAAATCTCGTTGCGGAAATCCTTCTTGTCAATCATATAGGCATCACTCCATGCGCGAGAAGCATCCAAAGCCTTATAGGTTGCATCATCATGAACCAGATTGACATAGCGTGTCATCTTGAAGTTGATGTTGTGGACGGCCTGTATTTCCTTGAATATCTCAAGGTTATGGTTGGCAATATCGGAAATGTCAGGGTTGGAGAAAGCAGGACGACCACCGCCGATGCAACGCCATGACGAACCTCTGTCGTAGTTGACCAAAACAGGTTTCTTGCCCGCCTCGGCGAAATAACGGAAAGCACCGCTACCGGCAATACCGCCACCGGCAATCAGCACTTCAACCGTTTCCTTCTTGACATCGTTGTTGGTCGGGAAAACATAGACTTCCTTGGCATTAGGATTGTAGACATCGCCCAAATTCACCTGACTTGCCAAAGGAGCGCGCGGTGACGAATCGCCGATGACTTCAATGCCATACGAACGCAAAATCTGCTTGGCTCTCGGCACGCAGCGTTTGCCACGGCATGGACCCATACCCATACGGGTGATGTGTTTCAGTTCGTCAACGGAAATGTATTTGCGGTCACCAATGACATCAAGGATGGTCTTCAGATCAATGTCTTCGCAGTGGCAGACGTAAGTTTCGCTTTCCACATCGTGAACCGACTTGAATTCCAATGGTTTCGGATATCTTTCCTTTAAGATGAAGCCACGGGCGGCAACCAATTCCTCGCCGCTGATGGTGGTAGCCTTCACACGGACGACATTGGTCTTGTTATCTTTCTTCAAAACCTTTTCAATCATGCCTTCGCCAACTTTCTTGCCGTTGTTGTCAATCAGGAAGACTTCCTTGCCTTCTTCAACTTCATATTCGACAGGCAGGAAGAGCGTGTTCTTGTTCAAATCGTAACCGAAAATGGCCAAACCCGGGCAATGGTTGACGCACTGCATGCAGCCGATGCACTTCGTGTAATCGACGATAGGCGTGACATTGGTGCCTGCCTTGGTGATGGCACCTTGCGGGCAGCTGAACGAGCAAGGGTTGCAGGCAAAACCATAGAGGCAGTCGAGTTGGACAAACGGCTTTGCAAACATACGGTCACGGTCAGGCAGATTCGGCTTTTCGAGCACGCGCACCGGACGCTGTTGAGAGTCGATATATTGTCTTGAAATTTCAAGATATTCGTCATAATTGAAGCGGATGCCAAGGTTCTGGGCCACTTCGAAAGCAGCCTGCTTGCCGCGCAACACGGCACTTGTGCCTTCGCCGATGCGGATGGCATCGCCACAACCGTAAGTGTTCAGGCCAAATACCTGCTTGCCTTTGGTAAGCAATTGGTCGTCAGGAATCAAGCCGGTGCAGATGTTGATGATGTCGATGTCGTCGATGATTTTTTCAGTGCCTGGAATTGGCTTGAAGTTCTGACATTCGGCAATGACAGCACCCTTGATGCCGCTGTAATCTTCGTTCGGAATGGCTTTCAGCAAAACGTGTGAAGTCATAATCGGGATACCGAGACGGCGCACACGGTTGGCCTGAACCGGGAAACCGCCTTCGTGATCCATGCCTTCGATGATGGCCTTGATGGTTGCGCCAGCCTGCATACCTTGGTATGAGGTCAGATAACCGATGTTACCAGCACCCACAGTGAGGACTTTCTTGCCCAGCAAAGTATGTTCCTGATTCATCATCTTTTGGAAAACAGCAGCGGTGTAAACGCCAGGCACATCGTCGTTTTCGAAGGTCGGCATGAACGGAACGGCACCTGTTGCCACAACCAAATGTTCAGCATCGACATAACTGATTTCCTGCGTGCTGATGTTTTTCAGGGCAATGCGTTTGCCTTCGAGCAAATCCCACACGGTGTTGTTCAGCAAAATGCCTTCGCGGTTGTCGCCGGCCAAAGTCTTGGCGATATCGAAGCCACGCATTCCGCCGAATTTCTTTGCCTTCTCGAAGAAGAAGAACTGGTGGGTCTGCATGTTGAACTGACCGCCGATGGTGGCGTTGTTATCGATGACCATGTTCGGGATGCCGAGTTCGATGAGTTTTTCGCGGCAAGCCAAACCAGCAGGGCCGGCACCGATAATGGCCACGGTGGTCTTATATATCTTGACTTCCTTTTGCGGATTGGCTTCCACATCGGGCTGATAATCCTTTGGAATTTCGCGCACTTCCTTCACGCCATCGACTTTGGTAATGCAGATACGGCGAATCTTGCCATCGACAAGCATTTCGCAAGCACCGCATTTGCCGATGCCACATTCAAGGCTTCGGTTACGGCCATCGAGGCTGTGGCTGTGAATTGGGAAACCGGCTTGATGAAGGGCGGCGGCAATGGTCTTGCCACGCTGACCTTTTACGGTCTTGCCTTCGTATTGGAACTCCACAAGGTCTTCCTGCGGGATTTCAAGAATTGGATGTTTTTCGATTTTATACATAATACAATGAATTTGAGTTAGTCATAAATAGAAGCGCAAATGTAGAAAAAAACAATTTTTGATTGACAATATTTTTTTGTTAAAATGTTAATCGAACTGTAGATTTCTTATATTACGTTGATTGTTAATAAATTATGGATTAAACAGATTGCACTGAAACTATAAATGCGCAAGTGCATAAAATAATACAGATGGGCTGGCGCATAAAAAAATTTACTCTAAAATTTACTCCACATTTCTTGTCTCTCGCCAAGGGCGGAAAAGATTTATGGCAAGATTAAAGACAGCTTCCAATTTTACTCATCTATTTTATGAAAAAGAATATTACTTTTGCCACACGAATAACCGTCTTTTTGGCAGATGCAATTCAATGAAATTAGTAATGGTTTAATCTATTCATTATGAAGAAATTACATTTATTCATCATCATTGTTTTCTTGAGCAATTTTGCTTTTGCGCAAGCACCTCATATTTATGAACACACCTATCCGGCGGTGACAGAGGAAAATCCGCAAATCCGTGCTTTAATGGATAAGGTTTCCATCGACAGCCTTTCGGCCACCATCGAACATTTATCCTCTTATCACACGCGTCGTTACGACAGTCAGATGATTTACGAAGTGCAGGACTGGCTTTTCGACACCTACCAATCGATTGGCCTTGATTCGGTCTACAAGCACGATTTCAAGTTGGAAAACTTAGGCATTACCGAGACCGCCGATAATATCATCGGCATTCAGTGGGGCACGAAATACCCGAATGAGTTTGTGGTTTGTGGCGCACACTACGATTCATACAATGGCGATGGCTCTGACCCTGACACCATTTACGCTCCAGGTGCTGACGACAACGCCACAGGCTGTGCAGGAATATTAGAAACGGCAAAAATCCTAAGTAGCTGTTCCTTCGACCGTTCCATTCTGTATTGCGCTTGGAGTGCCGAAGAATGCGGTCTGGTTGGAAGCACTGCTTTTGCCAAGGATTGCGCCGACCAAAGAATGGATATTGTGGGCTATTTCAATATGGATATGAATGGCTATTTAAAGGAAGGTTCCGACATTCATGTGAACCTGATCTATGTTGACCAAGATTCGACTTTTGCACAATTTTTCTACGATATTTGTCACACATATTATCCTGAAATGCCTATTCGTCAGGCTTGGATGATTGGTGGCGACAGCGATTTTTCTTCCTTCAACCGCAACGGCTATCCGGCTTTGCATCCTTTCGAAGATGTCCATGCTCCGTCGCCTTACATCCATTCCAGATTGGATGTTTTAGGCCAAAGTGTCAATAACATGGAGCAATCCAAACGCTTTGCCGAACTGAATTTGGGTGCGGTGGCGACATTGGCCGGCATCAACAATGCGGCGGTCGACGAAACCGAGGTCCAAGAAATCACCTTGTTTCCAAATCCTGCTTCCGACAAGATTGTTATCAAAGCAGAAGGACTGCAAAATGTTACAGTTTACGACATGATGGGACAAAAAATTGCATCAAAACTGACAACATCCGATGATTTTGAGATGGATGTAAATAATTTAAAATCAGGATTGTATCTGTTTGTCGTTCAATTAAAGAACGGAAAAACGGCAACACGGTCTGTCATCATTCGATAGTTTCTTCCACTTCCTCCATTTCGATTTCCATTTCATCAGCATTGACGGACACCACATAACGTGAATCTTTCTTGTGCATCTTCAAGGTCGACAAATCAGCTGTAAACACGTTGATTTGTTCCATCGGAACGCCTTTCGTCTGATTCAAATACTTGATTAAAAGTGCGTTGCGTTTATCCATGATGCCATTCATAAGTTGTGCGGAACTTGTTTCGTAGTGCTTTGCGGCCACTGCTTCCAAATCGCGAGGTTTCACCTTGTAGCCTTCGTTGAATTGTGCGGCAAAAGCCAAAAGTCTTTCGTCCCTATTGTTGATGTTGTGAATGTCGATATTTGTCAGTAAATCAATAAATTGCGCGTTTTGTTCCGGGTGTATCGAAAGATAAAAATCGCGTTTCAGTTGTGCTAATGAAAGCAGGTTTATCGCTTTTTCATAATTCTGTTGCAACTCAAAATCGACTTTCATGTTCGGATGTTCGAGCAATGAAGCGGCAATTTCGTCCAAATGCGAATAATCGGCGGCGGTGAAATCGTTTGCAGTCAAATCGATGGGCATGTAAGAAACGTTGCCATCTTTTGAAAGTGACGGGAATGGACTTGTTACAATTTTCACCATCAGGCTGCCCAAGACTTGGAAGATGGCTTTCTTGTACGAAAATTCGGGGTCGTTAATGTTGCCCGAAACTGGCAAATCCAATGCAACCTTATGGTTTTTGTCGGTGAGGCAATACATGCCGAGTTTCAGCGGAATGTGCTTCATGTCAGGCTCAAAATTCTTGATGCGGTCACCAACAAAGGGGTCAGCCAACTGCAACTTGTTGATGCCTTTCAGTTCGCCGCCTTCAACAACATTCTGACTTTCAAAGGCTAAAGTGCCATTTTCAAGCGGAAAGCCGAACATCTTAATGCAATATGATGAAAAATCGCTGAGTTTCAAGTTGCGCAAAGTCAAGGTCAAATTGTGGTCGTTGAGACTACGCGGATTGCCTTTCCAGAAGGCTTTCAGTTCGCCGAGTTTGTTCAGTTTTGCGCTGAGCATCACGGAGTTGAAGCCATCCATGTTGAAATCACGCGATTTGACGGAAAGGTCTTCCACTTCGTAATGGAATGGCTCAGGCAAAGTATTGTCTTCGTAAACAAAGTCAATGTCAGCAAGTTGCAAATCGTCAACAAGGATTCGGAAAGGCGTTTTGTCCTCTAAGGTCTCCTTGCCGAGGAAAATCGTGTCGGTGGTGATTTCTTCAACCAAAGTATCAACAAACTCTTCGGTGGATTGCATCGTAAGATTGTTGAAAATGGTGTGACCATTCTGGTCGATAATGTATTGGGTACGGATGCCGTACAGACTAAGACGGTTCAGTTCCAATTCCTTAGCGAAAGCACTGAAATGCCTGACATCCACATCGATAGTATCTACCCAACTGATGGCCATATAAATCCTGTGCGGAAATGTCCCACAATCTGACGAAACCGTTGAGGTCGAATTCTAAAATGTGGTCGGTTAGACCTTCGGCATTCAAGTCAAGCGAGGCTTTACCCTTGATGGAATCCAAGGCCATTTCGTTTTTCAGATATGGCTCAAAGATAGGGATGTTTAAGTTATTGATTTTCAGATTTAATTTATAACTTTCAGCATTTTCCGACAAATTGATTTTGGTGTGCAACAGGCCGCCATCAGGCAGACTTAAATCAAGCCCGACATCGGAATTGAGCGTTGTCAAATCGATGAAAGGGATGTTCAAGGCAATGTTATGCTAGGCAATATCGCTGCCAAGCACCACATCATTATATCGAATGACACTCTCAGAAATATTTATGTCATTGAAAATCAGACCAAAATTGGAAGAGCTTTCCTTCTCTTCTTTTGGCTCGTCGGAAGCAAAGTGATTGATTAAGGAAGTGAAATTGAAAATGGAATCGTTTTGAATTACGTTGACATTCAGACCTTCGAGATTCAAGTAATTGACCCACAGCCGATTGTCAAGCAAGTCGCGCAACTTGATGCCAGTCTTGAAATTATCAAAGCTGACGAAAGATGTCTTGGCATCATCTTCATACAAAGTGATGCCACCCAAATTGACGCTTCCCGCCAACAGATTGATGCGCAATCGGTTGATACTCAACTCACGGCCAATGAGTTCCGTGTCGTGCTTCTCGACATACCATTTGGCAATGGGCGAGACAAACAATAGCACGAATAAGACCAGACCCACGATAATTCCCAAAACGGTAAACAGGATTATGCGGCTCGTGTGCTTGCGCTTCTTTTTGGGCTGTCGCGTTTCAACGGTTTCAACCGGTTTTACGCTGTCATCAATGTTTTCACTCATATTTCGACTGATACTGATTTCATTTTTCCACCCAAAGGTGGGTTGAGTTTCCTGACTTTCACCCTCACCTGTTCGACAGAAGGATATTCGTTTAAAACCGCCGTCTTGATGCGATAAGCCACATTTTCAAGCAGTTTCGATGAGATGTTCATCTCCCTTTTCACGGTGAGATACACCTCGGCATAGTTGACCGTTTCGTCGAGATTGTCGCTTTTTTCGGCATTTGCCGTGTCGACCATCATCTCCAAATCGACCTGAAACCAAGTGCCCACTTTGCGTTCCTCCTCGAAGCAGCCGTGATGGGCGTAGAATTCCATTCCTTCTATCGTTATCTTTGACATTTTCTTATTGCTTTTGGCTATTGGCTTCTGGCTCAATCATCAGTGAATTTTAGATTCTGCCTTTTTCCAAGTTACAACCTATTGCTGTTTATTTTGCTTTTGGCTGCTGGCCTCTGCCTATTGGCTTACTGGTTCAATTGATCATAGTTTTTACCTTAATAATCAAAGGCATAAAGCCAATAGCCAGAAACTCTTATTCTGTTAATGTTGCAATAAACGATCCAATACGTTTTTGAAGACTAACGATTTCTTCGTCTGCTTTTTCAAAATCAGCATCGGAAATATACTTCCGTCTATGCGCAATAATCAGCTGCGTTTCTAATTCGTAAGCTGATCCTAACGCAATATCAAGAAAACGAGCAAATTCAATATCGGAACGCCTACCTGCTCCTTCGGCAATATTGGAAGGTATGGAAACTGCTGCACGTTCCATTTGACTTTCCAATCCATAAACTTCTTTCTTTGGAAAAGATTCACACAAATCATAAATGACATCCGTGATTTCTATTCCGTCAATCCAAATTCCATAATTCTTAAAATTACGCATAATAGAATCTCTTTAAAAATCAATAATTTATGTTTTATGACAAAATGTGCCAGAAGCCAATAGCCAAAAGCCAGAAGCAATTACATTTATCCCAAAACCTTCACTCCCGCATCAATGCGCTTCAAGGCTTCTTCCTTGCCGAGCAATGCGAGGATTTCGTGGATGTGTGGTCCCTTGCCGGCACCTACGAGCATGAGACGCAAACCGTTCATAACCAAACCCATATTGAGTTCGTTGCCCGTAATCCAGTCGTTCAAAGCCTTGTCGATGTTTTCTGCTGAGAAATCTTCGATTCCGTTGATGAATTCGGCAGCTTTTTTCATCATTTCAGCTGAATTTTCCTTCCAGCGCTTCTTGACGGTAACTTCGTCGTAAGTGGTTGGAGCCTCAAAGAAGAAGAAACTCTGATCCCACAATTCCTTGACGAAGTTCACTCTATCTTTCACCAAACCAGCTACTTTGATGGCAAAATCAAGGTCAACATCAATGTCCTTTTCGGCTTTCAGCCAAGCCTGATAATCCTTGCCGACTTCCTCTTCCGACTTGCGCATCAGCCATTCGTGGTTAAACCACTTGGTCTTTTCGACATTGAATTTTGCACCGCTCTTGCTGCAACGGTCAAGTGAGAAAGCGTCGATAAGTTCTTCCATCGTGAAGATTTCCTGCTCGGTGCCAGGATTCCAACCCAGCAAAGCCAGCATATTGATGAAAGCTTCCGGATAATAGCCCGACTGCTTGTAGCCCGATGCCGTGTCGCCAGTTTTCGGGTCGACCCAATACATTGGGAAGACAGGGAAACCAAGGCGGTCGCCATCACGTTTGCTGAGTTTGCCGTTGCCATCAGGTTTCAGCAGTAACGGCAGGTGAGCAAACTGTGGTGCTTCCCAACCAAAAGCTTCGTACAACATGACGTGCAAAGGCATGGAAGGCAACCATTCTTCACCACGGATGACGTGAGAAATCTTCATCAGATGGTCGTCGACGATGTTGGCCAAATGATAGGTCGGCATTCCGTCAGACTTAAAGAGAATCTTATCGTCAAGAGTGTTGGTCTGCACGTGGACTTCACCACGAATCAGGTCGTGCATGACGATTTCGCGGTTCTCCGGAATCTTGAAACGCACCGTGTAAGGTGTGCCGTTGTTTATCAAGGTTTCAACTTCTTCCTTGCTCATTGTCAAGCTATTGCGGAGATATTTGCGGCTCTCGCAATTGTAGATGAAAGTCTCTTTCTTAGCTTCGGCTTCCTTGCGGTATTTGTCGAGTTCCTCAGCGGTATCGAAAGCAATGTAGGCGCAGCCTTTTTCAAGGAGTTCGTCGCTGTATTGCTTGTAAAGGTGCTTGCGGTTGCTCTGTTTGTAAGGGCCATATTCGCCGCCGACATAGTCGCTTTCGTCGAACTTGATGCCGCACCAATCCAATGATTTCACAATATAATCCTCTGCGCCCGGCACGAAACGGGTCTGGTCGGTGTCCTCGATGCGGAGGATCATCTTGCCACCGTTCTTCTTGGCAAACAGATAGTTGTATAAAGCCGTTCTAACGCCCCCGATGTGCAAAGGTCCGGTCGGACTTGGGGCAAATCTTACTCTTACTTCTTTCATTATGTTGAATTGTTTGTTGTTGAATCGTTTAATTGTTGTTGGAATAAGCGGCAAAAATACGCAAATATTTGGCTGATTTGGAAATCTTATTGAATCGGATTTTGATGGATGAAAAGCAATCAGGTGTGCTGGTTTTTCCCGTTAATGACGATTTGGAGCCAATATATTATAGGTGATTACTGCCTGAAGCGCAATGTTGTAATAATGGCCGAATGAATAAAGCGGCACATCGCCCTTTATGCGGATGGGTGTCAAGGAGTTCATGGAACGCAAGCCTAAGCCCCAACGTTCCGACAAATCGAAATGAACCCCCAAATTGCCCGTAATGGAGAAAAACAGCCAAGGTGCATGTTCGTTAGGCGAATAGGCGGTCTCGTCGCGGTAGCTCATTAGGAAATCGAAACTGGGACCTATTTCCAAAGAAATGAAATCGAGGCTTTTGCCACTTATTGAAAGTTTCGACAATTTATAGCGGAACATGACAGGCATTTCGATGTAATGCAAACGCAAATTGTAGAAGTTTTTGCCAGCCATTTCCTCTTTCACATCGGAATGCGATCCGAAAAGCGCGTATTTTAACTCAGTTTGCCACAACCAGTTTTGGCCTATCGGCAAATTGACGTAAGCTCCCGCCGTCCAACCTAACTGGTGGAAACCGCCATAGCCGTCGCCATTCACTTGTGAAGTGACGGCTCCGGCCATAAGGCCGCCATTAAATGATTGAGCCTCAGTCTTCAGACCGAAAAAGAAGGTCAAGATAATAACAACAAAAAGGGATTTTTTCATATAAATTCAATTTTCAATTTACTAAAGCGCGATAATGTTCATAACGTTCCATGACCTCATCGACAAAACGATAGGTTTCTGTTCCTCGGAGATAACCGTTTCTGCAGCAAGTATCGTTATAATATTGCGATTTCGACTTGTTTAGGATGAAATAATCTACATTGTCAGTCCAGACATTGGGGTCTTTGCCGTATTTTTCGGCGAGGCGGCGGGCGTCGTAAATGTGACCCAAGCCTGAATTGTAGGCAGCCAATACGAATTTCACTCTTTCCACGCTATCGACAACCTTGTCTGCCAGACACTTGTCGAGATAATGTATCAGTTTTCCGCCAGCGACAAGCTGTTCTTCCGGCGAGGAGTCGTAGTCAATTTCGTATTGTTCCATAGTGACCGGCATGAGCTGCATTAGGCCAAATGCACCTTTGTCACTTTCGAGGTCGGCCTTGAAATGCGATTCCTGATAGATGATGGAAGCCAAAAGACGCCAGTCCCAGCCGATGTTTTTCGCCACCTTGCGTATGGCTTTGTCGTATTCGCAAATCCGGCCTTCGGGTGCTGCTTTCGATGACATGATGCTGTTGCCGTTTTTCACATAACGCGCCAGCACGCGACGCATGTTCCTTTGTTCGTAATTGTCAATCCAATTGTTGATTGCAATTAATAAAGAGGAGTCGTTGCCATTTTTCTTCATGGCCCAGCCCAAAGGTTGCTCAATGCTGAGGGCGAGCTTGGTGTCCAATCCGCTGAAATAGGCATCGGCCATTTGCGCCACATATTCCTCCACCACCGTATAGTCGATTTTGCTTTCCGAAACCTGACGCACCAAGTCGAGGCTGTTGAGCGAATCGTTTTCAATGATGATTATGGTGTCGCCAATCACATTGGAAAGATGATGCAACACCTTTACGTTGTGGCTGCCTTTGGGCAATACGATGGTTTTTCCCGCCAAATCCAAAGGTGAGCGAAGCAATTGGTTCTCGATTTCATTTCCAGTCGACATGTCGTGCCAGCGTTTCGGCATACGTTGCACCAGAACGCTTCTTTGCATCAAAATCGGCGATGTGAGCAGATAACGCCGTTTCATGGCCTTGTTGGTGCTTACACCTGTGGCTAACAAGTCGATTCGGCTTGAATCAAGCAGTTGGAAGCATGAATCGATATTGTCGACAATCATCAGTTCGAGTTTCACGTTCAGGGAAGAACACAAATCGTTGAGCAGTTCATATTCAAATCCTGTCGGCTTTCCATCGGTCATGCGGTAATTGAAGACGCCACAATCGGTGACGGCGATAAGTTTTCCTTTTGCCAATAGCTGTTCAAGTGAGCTTGTCGAATTATCTGTTTCTGTAGTGTCAATGCAGATAATCTCTGTTTCTTCATTTTCCTGAATATCATTATTCTGACAGCTCGTCATGAACAGAAGAAAGAGAAACAGAAATGCGGTTTTATTATGAAAAACTATCATTTGGATTGAGTTTTAAGCCGTAAAAGTAGAAAAAAAGTTTTTGCATTCAGTATATTTCGTATTTTCGCACCCAAATTTCATCAAAAATGGCACGAAAAATACAGGATCCAAGTTTGTTTTACTCAATATTTCAGTTTTACGTCAGCACTTTTCACACCCGTCGTGCATACCGTCGTTTTGAAGTACATGGAGCCAAAAATCTTCCGAAAGACGGAGCTTTGATTTTTGGTGTCAACCATAGCAACACCTTGATGGATGCTTTGGTTTTGGTGGCTTCCAGCCGTTGCAAGAAAGTCTTTATCGCAAGAGGCGACATCTTTAAGAAGCCAATAGTGGCCAAAATATTGACTTTCATGGGCATACTGCCTATCTACCGTATGAGAAACGGCGTGGCTGCTGTGCGCAACAACGATGAGTCTCTCGACAAGGCTGTCGATGTGGTGCATGATCGCGTTGAGCTTTACATTTTTCCGGAAGGTATGCACCGCACCAAGCATTCGCTGCTGCGTCTGAGCAAGGGTATTTTCCACATCGCCATGGATTCGAACCAGAAGTTTGGCAAAGAAGAGCCGATTTACATTGTTCCGGTAGGCATCGAATACGGCGATTATTTCCGCTTCCGCAGTACGGCCATGATTCAATATGGTGAAGCTATCAACGTGACGGATTTCATCAAAAAATCCACGGAAGAAAATGAAGCCGTGGTAATCAACCAGTTGCGTGAAATGCTTTACGAACGTATTTCCGAACAGTTCACTTTCATCCCTGACGACGATGACTACAACGCCATTTGGGAAATCGTGAAGATGAAGAACATAAAACGCGCAGGCGGCCTTTTCAAGAAAATGCAGCGCAATCGTGATACGGTTGCCAAAGTGTTGAAATACAAGGAGGAACATCCTGAAGAAGCCAAGCAGTTGTTCGAAAAAGTCAATGAATTTGCCAAGGAACGTGTGAAGAACAAGATTTCGGTCACATCGACGGCGAAAAAGTTACCGTTCTTCAATTTCGTTTGGAAATTCCTTGTCGCCGTCATTGGCTTGCCTTACTTCCTGGCTTCGGCCATTGTCAATCTTCCCGTGTGGCTTGTAACGGATATTATCAAGGGCAAACTCAAAGATCCGGCTTTCGGCAACACGGTGACATTTGGTGTGAAATTCATTCTCTTCCCGTTGATTTTCATTGCCGGAACTGCCGTCATGTTTTCCAAAATGCCTTGGGAATGGGCTACGGTTGGCACGATACTGCTTTTGTTCTCTCATGATATTTTCACCGATTACAAGGAGCTGGTGCGCCGTTTCGTTTCCGATATTCGTTGGAGTTGCAAGGGCAAACTGCGCAAACTTTACAATGGCTTGCATCTGAATGATTTATTCTAAGTCGGTTCAGTCATGTCTTCACGCTGGATAGTCACCGATGTTCACGGCTGTGCCAAAACCTTGCAAGTCTTGGTTGAGCGACAGTTAAGGTTGGCAAAATATGATAAGCTCTTTCTTTTGGGCGATTACATCGACCGTGGCCCTGACGGAAAAGGTGTCATCGATTATCTCAGGCACTTGCAAAAAGAAGAATATGAGGTGCATTGTCTGAAAGGCAACCACGAAGACCTCTGTATCAAGGCTTTTGAGGCTGACCAAAAGAAAAAGCTGTTTGGGGCAAAGCATGCCGAACAAAAGGAATGGGAAGCTGTTGGCGCAACAGAAACGCTGAAAAGTTTCGGTGTGAAACATCCGCGCGAGATTCCGCAGGATTACATCGACTGGATGAATGCCTGTCCGTCATACATGGAGTTGGAAAATTACATTCTTGTTCATGCCGGCATGAATTTCAACATTGAAAATCCGTTTGAAGACGAACACAGCATGATGTGGACGCGGCATTTCAAGGTTGATTACGCCAAAACGCACGGTAAGAAAATCATTCACGGACACATTCCCGTTGATTACAGTTTCATTGATTTGGTCATCAACAATAATGAATCTTACGACTTCATAGCTCTTGACAACGGCATTTTCATCACCGACAAACCAGGGTTAGGCAATCTTTTGGCCTTCAATCCCGACACCAAGCAAGTGATGGCTCAGTCGAATATGGACATGTAGAATGTTTTCTCCCGCAGATTTCGCTGACTTTCGCAGACTCTCTATAAGATCTTAATGCTATTGATTTTGCATCGGTTTTCGCATTGGCGTTGAGACAAAACTTGCCAAGGCAAGCAGGCAGCAAGCCACGCTCGTAATCTGATTTCTGTAGGTGAACCACCAATGCAGATAGCTGTGGTTTGAAAGAACAAAATACCAGCAATATGGCAAAAGACCCACAATGACAAACAGCACCGCTTTTTTCCAGCCTTTTTTATTGAAGGAAACAATAATGGCAATCAGGATTAGAGATAGAGCGATGATAATCAAAGGGAAATTGAGCATTCCGAAGTTTTGACAGATGGCATCCCATCGTGTAAAGTCTTCTACTTCAAGTCTATAGACTGATTGTTCCCAAGCATCACTGAATATGTTTTCGCCCAAAACGATTGTTCCGAGCAACCATTTCGTAACCCATGTCAGGGCAAAGCCGGAAAACCAGGAAACGGAATGTTTGAAAATGGTGACAACATCTTTTTTGATTTCTGTCTGTTCATCAGGCTGCAAGGAAATCCAGACCAGAAGCGGGAAACCGAGTGTCAGCAAAGGCGTGGTGAGCAAATCGAAGAAACTTGTGATGGAGCCGATGATGAAGAAAAACAAGCCGATATTGGAATTGATTCTATTATTGTCGTTGCAAAGCAAGGTGGCACCGCCCAAAGTTATGGCCAAAACAGGGAAGAATTGCAAGGAAAACTGCATGACAAAAACATAACAGCTTAAAAAACTGGTTATCAATAGTAAAGTCTTCCAAATATTAGTCTTTCGGCTATATTTTATGGCAAAAAGAAAAAGCAAAACCGAACTAATGGCAAAAAGGAAAAACCTGAGTGTGGAATAATCCATGGAAAGGAAAAACGGCCTAAACACAAAAGTGGTTCCATGCCAATAACGAGCATACTGAGTCGATGAACCTGAATCGGTTTGCAAATATTCGAGTAGGGCGTGAGTCATGTTGACGTTATCGTTTTGCCTGTTGACCGTCATTGCTGAAATAACAGGCTTCTTGGAATCAATGCACGTCATCTGATTGAGTATCAAAGCGTCAGTAAAGTTGTCCATCTGGCATTGCGTTGTGTTGAGCAATGCTTTCGGATAGCATCCTTCCTTATCTAATTCGATGGCCGATTTCGTAACAAAATATTTGATTCTCTCATTTGGAATCATGCTCGACAAAACGCAAAGCACAAAATACGAGGCAATCAAAAGGACAAATATCTTTATGTAGGAGAGTGTTTTCATTTGGCGATTCTTTTTCATGTTGCATTTAGCTTCTGGATTTTAACCAACTGATTATTTGCAATTTAGTTTTTCATTTATTGATTTACAATGCCAAAAGTCAGCAGCAAATCATGGACTTCCCATTTCATTTTTTCTGACAGAAATTAATCACTTTCAGTTCATAGTTTTTTCTTTCGTTTTGTGCTATGACATCAAGGCAAAGGCCCGTGAAAAAAGAGACCATGCCGCCCAAGGCAAGGAAAGCCGAGACAAACAAAGTTGGGAAACGCGGCACCAATCCGGTCTGGAAATATTCCGAAATGACCGGGATGATGAGTATTGCAGAAATCAAGATAAAGATAAGCGAAAGCATGCCGAAAAAGCGTATCGGTCTGTAGTTTTTATAAAGCGAAAAAATGGTTTTCAGCACTTTGCGTCCATCCTTGAAAGTCCTGAGTTTTGAAACGCTGCCTTCCGGCCTATCCTTGTAGCCGCATGGTATTTCCTTGATATTGAACCTTTTGTCCAAAGCGTGAATGGTCATTTCGGTTTCAATTTCAAATTCGGAAGTCATCACGGGAAACAACTTGACGAAACGATTACTGAAGGCTCTGTAACCTGTCATGATGTCGTTGACTTTTTCTTTCCAGAAGAAATTTATGAACCAGCGCACGAGTTTGTTGCCGACATTATGAAAATGGCGCTTGTTTTCCTGAAAATAAGAGGTCGAAAGCCTGTCGCCAATGACCATGTCAACATCCTCCTCGAGGACAAGACGAGCCATTTCGGCGGCGTTGTCGACTATGTAAGTGTCGTCGCCGTCAACCATCAGGTAACAATCGGCATCAATTTCGCGGAACATTTTTCTGACTACGTTTCCTTTGCCTTGCTTTGTCTCTCTCATAATGATGGCTCCGGCTTGTTCGGCTTCGGAAATGGTGTTGTCGGTGGAATTGTTGTCGCAAACGTAAATGACAGCTTCGGGAAGCAAGACGCGGAAATCTTTGACCACTTTTGCAATGGTCAGTCCTTCGTTGTAACAAGGTATAAGAACTGCAATCATTTTTAATTCATTTACAGGGCAAAAATACAAAATAAAAGTTCAGTTTCATCTTTTTTCTTAGTTTTGCATCGGAAAATATAAACATGGCATTCAGGTTGTCGGACATCATAGGGGGAAAAACTGCTGGCGAATTCTTTCGCTTTGCCATTGTCGGCGTCATTGCGACAATCATTCATTATGGTGTTTACTATTTGCTCAAAAGCAACATCAATGTCAACATTGCTTACACCATAGGTTATGTGGTGAGCTGGTTGTTCAACCTATTGCTAACACTGAAATTCACTTTCCGCAGCAATTTTTCATGGAAAAAAACAGCAGGATTTGCTGGTTCACATGCCGTAAACTACGTTTTGCACATGTTGTTTCTGAACTTATTCTTATGGCTTGGCTTTTCCAGTACTTTGGCACCTTTGCCGACCTATTGCTGTGTCGTTCCCATCAATTTCGTTTTGGTCCGCATGGTTTTCAAATCAAAACGGTTTTCATGAGACTAATGTAGGAGAAACAAAATCCCGAAAACCAATGTCAGCAAGAAGGTGTTTCGAACCTGTTTTGGAAGCAAAGGGTCGAATTGATACGTTTCAAGATTGTTTTTTATGGTTTTCAAATCTTTGGCAAACAAAGGGAAAAGCAGCCAGAACAGATGTGTGTAAAATACACAATGTCTGATGATTAAAAATGCTGAAAGGCAAATGAATCCGCCAACGATGAGAAATGCATGATAAGCAAATGCCTTTTTCAATCCTATTTTGACGACCAGACTGTTTTTTCCGCTTGCCTTGTCGCTTTCATAATCGCGCATGTTGTTGATATTCAATACGGCATTCGACATAAATCCCATGGCACTTGCCGGCAGTAAAACCGAAAAATCAAAGTTTTTTGTGGCCAAATAACAAGTGCCAGCCACAGCAGCCCATCCAAAGAAAATGAAGCAGAAAAGATCGCCTAAACCTCTGTAGCCGTAAGGGTGTTTTCCTAAAGTGTAGAATAATGCGGCAAGAATGGCTGCAATGCCAAGTGCTGCAAAAACATATAAATCGTGAAGGGTTGAACTTGTCAGTATTATGCAGATTAGAAGCATTCCGCCAGAAAGAAGGCATGCAAGCACGGCTATAAGAATGCCGATCAGCATTTCGCGTTTTGTGATGTTGCCGCTTTGCATTTCGCGTTTCGGCCCGATACGTTGCGTGTTGTCGATACCTTTAGTATAATCACCGTAATCGTTGGCCAAATTGGATAAAATTTGCAGCATAATGGCGGTAATGGCAGCAAAAATCAGGACAGACGGATAACAGATTTTCTCCTTTAAAGCAAGGAAACTGCCCATCAGAACGCCTGAAAAAGAGAGCAGCACCGTCCGCGGACGGGCTGCTCTTATCCATGATTTAACTGAAGCCATGATACTGATACTGTTTGAGTTATTAAAAGATTAACGGGATTCAGCTTTGCTGAAGAAATGCTTGCATTCAACGAAGTTAAGTCTCTCAAAAATCGTTATTTATAATCTTTCAAAAATCTGTGTTTGCATTCCAAATAAACAATCTTATTTGATTTGCAAACAATGACTTTTGAAAGATTTTTGGTTTTGATTTTAATAAGATTTCTTGCCGTTAGGCAATCCCATAAAAATCTTAAATCAGCATTTTATCTCCTTCTGCCTCCGCCACGGCGACGTGGTGAGTAGAAATCATCATCGTTGTTGCGGGCTGCGCCACGGCGACCTCTGCCCGATTCTTTCGATGCACTTCTCGATGAAGACTTCGACGACCTTGAAGAACTTGATGCTGAGCTTTTTGAACTGTTTTTCTTGGCACCAAAGCCTCTTTCGGCATTACGCTTTTTGCGGCTTGGACGCTCGTCATCGTCATCAAAGAAATCGATGTGGTTCTTCATGGCGAACCATTCGTCATCGGGAATCCATTCGCGGCCATCGCGTGAGCGTTCCACTTTTATTTTCGGTTCGTCATCCGATTTTCTCTTCTTCGATTTCTTTTCCCACATGTTGTCTTCCGACGATTTTTCACGGCGTTCTTCGCGTTCCTTGCGTTCTGGCTTGTCCTCACGTTCGGCACGGCTGCTGCGCTCGCTTCTTTCTTTACGTTCACCTCTGCCGCCACGTTCCTTGCGCTCGCTCTTGCTGCCTTTTTCGCGTTCCTCTCTCGAAGGTTGTTCCTTAGCGACTTCAACCACAATGCCTTTCGGGTTATTGTGTGGGTCGGCGAAACATTCCAAAATCATAGGGATAGCTGATTCCTCGACATCAACGAATGAGTAATCGTCAAACAAATCGATGCGTCCAATGCGAATGTCGCGTGTGTGAGTGACATCGTTGATTTTGCCAATGATTTTCTGTGGCAGAATGTGGTCGTTTTTACCTAGACCGAAATATAAGCGTTTCAGACCTTCATCGCGGTTGGCAAGTTCCTTTTTGCGTTCCTTGCGGTCGCGTTTTTCGTCTTTTTCGTCCACATTCAGGTCGATGGCGTTCTTGTAATAATCTAGGAAACGGTTGAAGTTCAGGGCTACCATTCTGGTAATCAGTTCTTCACGCGTCATCCATTCGAGCTTGCGGAAAATGACTGGCAGGTAATCGTCAATGTCTTCACGGTTGATGTCGACGTGCTCAATGCGGTCGATGTGGTTGAAAAGTTGCTTTTCGCAAACTTCTTTTCCTGTCGGAATGGTGGCTCTTTCAATCGGGCGGTTGACGATTTTTTCTATTTTCTTGATTTTGCTCTTTTCGCGCAAGTTAATCAGACTGAGGCAGATACCACGTTTGTCGGCACGACCGGTACGGCCACTGCGGTGAACGTAGGTCTCAATGTCGTCAGGAAGGTTGTAATTAATAATATGTGTCAGGTCGCTGACATCAATGCCGCGTGCGGCGACATCGGTGGCGATGAGCAGTTGCAGGCTCTTTTTGCGGAAATGATCCATCACGTTGTCGCGCATACCTTGCGACAAATCGCCATGCAAAGCGGCAGCATTATAGCCATCTTGAATCAGGTTGTCGGCAATTTCCTGTGTCTCTAACTTGGTGCGGCAGAACACGATACCATAAATTGATGGCGTGTAGTCGATGATGCGCTTCAACACCGAATAACGGTCCTTGGCGGCCATCATGTAATACTTGTGGTCGACATTGGCAGTGCCCGAATTGCGGCTGCCGACGGCAACTTTCACAGGGTCGGTCATATATTTGTTGAGGATGGCCTCGACTTCCTGTGGCATGGTGGCAGAGAACAGCATGGTGTTGCGTTCCTTGGGCATGTATTCCAGAATGTCGTCGACTTCTTCCTGAAAGCCCATGTTGAGCATTTCATCGGCTTCGTCAAGAATCAAGGTCTTAACATTACTGAAATCCACACGGTTACGGCGAATCATATCGCGCAGACGGCCAGGCGTGGCAACGATAATCTGCGGTTTTTTGGCTAAGTCTTTGAATTGAAGTTCAATGCTTGCACCACCATAAACTGGCACAATCAGGATTTCTGGAATGTACTTGGCATAATTGCGTAAGTCCTTGGTAATCTGCATACAAAGTTCACGCGTCGGACATAAAATCAAGGCTTGGACACAACGCTGTGTCGCATCGATTTTGTTCAGCAGCGGCAAACCGAAAGCAGCCGTCTTACCAGTACCCGTCTGTGCAAGGCCCACGAAATCAACATCTTGCTCCAACAAAACAGGAATCGATTGTTCCTGAATCGGCATAGGATTTTCAAACCCCAGCTCCTTTATAGCCTTCAACAGAGCGGGATTCAATCCAAAATCTGTAAATTGTGACATGAAATAATGTTTGTTGTTGATAAATAAGGCGGCAAAATTAGTAATAATTAGCGAATTACGATGTTTTTATTTCCGTTTTGACAAAAATTGTCGTTTTTAATCTTGCAAAATCCTTATCTTTGCTCCCCAATGAAAAACGGAATTTCCGCCATATTGTTTTCGCTGCTGGTTTTGGTTTCCTTTAGTTTTTGTAAAAGGAAACAGACTGATAATGAGCTGATAACACCATCGGTTTCAATTAATGTCGACAGCATTTTTGCCGATTTGGAAACGAAAGATTTGGCAAAAAAACACAAGACTGCCGATGCTTTTTTCACCAATCTGGCCAGATCGGGAATGAACGGCGTGGTTTTGTATGCTGAGCAGGGACAAGTGGTATATAAAAAGGCTTTCGGTGTGCGCGAACTCAATCGTCGGCATCCTGATTCGTTGCGTGTCGATGACCAGTTCCAGCTTTCTTCCGATTCGAAAATGTTTACGGCTGAGGCAGTTATGATTTTATATGCGCAGGGCAAATTGGATTACGATGCCGATGTGCGGACTTATATTCCTGAATTTTCCTACGAAGGAGTTACTGTTCGGCATTTGCTGAATCATCGTTCTGGTTTGCCGCGCTACGATGCCATGGCCGATGAGTTCTGGCCCGACCGATCCAAGCCTTTTTCCAACGAGGAAATGATCAAAATGCTTGCCGAGCGAAAGCCCGAAGTTTACGCATCTCCTGATGTGACTTTTTTCTACAACAACATCAATTACGCATTGTTGGCTTCAGTAGTTGAGCGTGTTTCGGGACAGCATTTCGAGGATTTCATGCGCGAGAACATCTTTGAGCCGCTTGGCA
Organism: Candidatus Limimorpha sp.; assembly: GCF_056203535.1. NCBI lineage: Bacteria > Pseudomonadati > Bacteroidota > Bacteroidia > Bacteroidales > Candidatus Limimorpha > Candidatus Limimorpha sp. Next base: position 47,206 of record NZ_JBADWU010000079.1, read on the forward strand.
TGGACCGTTCGTACATTTATTCAATGCGAAACGATTCGGTGGTTTCGCTTTACATGGATTGCCTTGTTCAGGGACATGAATTGTACAGGAAAGGCGCTGTCAAGGAACAAAACAATTATCTGAATGGCGTGATGGGTGATAAAATCATGTTTTCGACAGTCGACGACATTTATAAGTTCATGATGGCTTTGGATTGTAATCTGCTTTTGCCTGATAGCATTCAGTGTGAAGCTTTTAAGCCTGGTTCCGATTTTTGGAAACGGGGCGAAAACTATGGTTTTGGCTGGCGCATGAGCGAAAAGCATCCTGGTGCTGTGTATCATTTCGGCTGGTGGAAAGGCTATCGCAGTGCTGTCATTCGCAATGTGGCTCAAAACCGTGTCCTGATCATTCTGACCAACACGACCTACAATCTTCCTGGCGAGCTTCTTTGGGAATTTGTCACCGATTCGACTTATTGTAGTTTGCCCGAATCATCGTGGAATCCGAAAGTTGTGCGTCTCGAGTTTCAACAGACCATGGAGTGTGACGAATAAAAAAAGCCTTCCCCAATAGGAGAAGGCGAAAAAACATATTACCTTGTTAATTAGTCTTTTGTAACCAGTTTGAAGCCTACGCCGTGAACGTTTTGCAGTTCAACTCTTGGGTCTTCCTTAAAGTATTTCCTGACTTTGACAGCTGTTTTTTTAATGTTTGTAACTTGCTAAAAATCAATATTGTTTAAAAATCAAGATGGTGACGTGGGTGACGCAAGCCCGAAAATTCGTACCTTGCGGGCATGTTTGTACGCAGAAAGGTCAAC
>NZ_JBADWU010000080.1:0-8713 GCF_056203535.1 Candidatus Limimorpha sp.
GTTGACCTTTCTGCGTACAAACATGCCCGCAAGGTACGAATTTTCGGGCTTGCGTCACCCACGTCACCATCTTGATTTTTAAACAATATTGATTTTTAGCAAGTTACAAACATTAAAAAAACAGCTGTCAAAGTCAGGAAAGTCGTGGACATGGCAACTGTAGATGCCTTTCGAAATGTGTATATTCCTCATGTTGCATGAATCTGTTATTGATTTCATGCTATTTGTTATCATTATATATGATGTGGAGTTGATATGCCTTTCGCGTGGGCTTCTGCGTTGCTCGTTCAACTTTGTCGGGCAATGCGAAGGTCTCAATCCGTGTGATGGGGTAACGAGTACAGACTCCCACGCTTTTTATGTAAAAAGTAAAGATAGCACTTTGCCGGGCGGGTCTCAAATGTGCGCTGTTCGGGTGGAATGTCTATTCATATTGGAGAGGAAATCCGCAAAAAAGTCGAAGAAAAGGGTGTGGCCATTGTTTGGCTTTCCAAGGAATTGGGCTGTCATCGCACCAATATCTATCGGATTTTCGAAAAGCCAACTATCGATACGGGCATTCTTTACCGCCTCTCAATCATTTTGAACTTCGATTTCTTCCAGTTTTATTCGGATAATGTTAAGGAGCGAATGAAAGATGACGGAATGTAGCGGATTATGCTACATGTCGCATTTGCGCTACAATGGCTTGGCGTGGATGATGATTAAATGTATTTTCTTTGTAAAAATTTAATCATAAATGCATTATTTTTACAAAAATTTATCAAAAATGAAAAGTATCAAATTGTTACTGGTGATTCTGGCCTTTGGGCTGGGATGCGGTGTGCTTTCTGCACAAACACAAACTTATCTGAATTTAGGATTATCTTTGCCGACGGGCGATTTTGCCGATGGTGACGAAAATGAATTTGCTCCTCTCGGTGAATCGAAAGAAGGCGGTGCCGGAATCGGTGCCAACCTCGGTTTCAAATGGGTGTTTCCTACCAAAGCCAAAGGCTTGGGAATACTTCTGTCACTTGACGGAATCTACAACGGTCTGAACCAGGATGTCAAGGATTACTTTGATGACTTGGTTGATTATTACGAAGAAGATGGTGCAGATGTCACTTTGCGCAAGCCGAATTACATCAATGTTCCTCTCATGTTAGGTGTGAACTATTGCTATGAGGCCAGCGACAACTTTGGGATTTACGGTGAAGCCGGTTTGGGTTTAGACGCACGCTTCATGACAAAATTAAATCTCGAATTGGAAGCAAGTGGATACGATTATTATGGGGATCGTTATACCTTTGAGGAAACTAGGACATTCAAATACGACCCTGCGGTAGCTTTTGCTTTCCAATTGGGTGCTGGCGTTCTCATCAACAAAAGGTTCACCATCGGTGTGAATCTCTATAATTTGGGTTCGTCGAAGATTAAGGGAAAATACACGGATAAATATAAGGAATATTATGACGGAGAATACGATTCCGGTTCCGATAAGGAAAACTTCAAGTACAAGACGTTGTCAACGACAATGGTCTTGCTGCGCTTCGGCATCAGGCTGTAATTGATATTGTATTTCAATGTTAATAATAGTGAAGAGACTTTCGGATTTACGGAAGTCTCTTTTTCATTGATTTTAGATATTGTCTATGGAAGAGTTTGTAAAACTTGGATTTTTATATTTGTTAGAATCTAAATTCAGTCAACATACTGACTGAATTTAGCTAAATTCAGTCAATGTACTGACTGAATTTACGAAAGTTGATGTTTTGTTTGGTAAAAATGTATATTTTTGCAGGCAAAATAAGAATGTCATGGATGCTATTCAAAGAACATTGGAAAGTCAGTTGATGAAGCGGCTTGCACCGCAAAAGGCGCTTTTGCTGTTTGGTGCCCGTCGTGTTGGCAAAACGTTTTTGGTCACTCAGATTGTCCGTAATTTTTCAGGTAAGACCATGTCGCTCAATGGTGAAGATGCCGACACGGTGGCCATGTTAGAGCCGATGAGCATTGCGAATTACAGGCATTTGTTTCAGAATGTTGATTTGCTGGCCATTGATGATGCGCAGCATATCCCGGACATTGGTCGCAAACTGAAACTGATTGTTGATGAAGTGCCGGATATTCGTGTGATAGCAAGTGGTTCTTCATCGTTCGACTTGAAGAATCAGGCGGGCGAACCTTTGGTGGGCCGTAGTACGCAATTCACCTTGTTGCCTTTGTCGCACCAGGAAATTTCTTCGGTGGAAACGGCTCTCGACACGAAACGCAATCTTGAGCAGCGGCTTCTGTATGGTACTTATCCAGAGGTGGTTACATTGGATTCGTTTGAGCAAAAGAAAGAGTATCTTTATGATATTGTGGACGCCTATTTGCTTAAGGATATTCTTGCAGTCGATGGCATAAAGAACACTTCGAAAATGCGCGATTTGCTGCGCTTGATTGCTTATCAGATGGGTAGCGAGGTGTCGTATGACGAATTGGGTCGACAACTTGGGATAAGCAAAAACACGGTTGAAAGTTATCTGGATTTGCTGCAAAAGGTTTTCGTCTTATACCGTTTGGGCGGCTATTCGAAGAATCTGCGGAAAGAAGTGACCAAATCGAGCAAATGGTATTATGTTGATAATGGCATACGGAATGCGGTCATTCGCGATTTTAAGCCTTTGTCGCTTCGGTCTGATGATGACAGGGGCGCATTGTGGGAGAATTACATCATCACGGAGCGCATGAAGCGGAATCATAACAACCGTCTCGGCCTTGACTTTTATTTCTGGCGTACATACGACCAGCAGGAAATTGATTTGTTGGAGAACGATTCGGGCATGTTGAATGCTTTTGAAATGAAAGCGGGCAAGAAAAAGCCCAATGCTCCAAAGGGCTTTCGGGAGGCTTATCCCGATGCTTCATTTCATGTGGTGAACGCTGAGAATTACTTGGAGTTTTTGTAGGTGTTTTTAGGAGAAACCAAATCATTCCACACGAAAAGTGTGTTTTTTGATTTTTGTCAGATTTCTAATGCTATCAAATTACAATATCCATCTCTCTGAAAATTTCCTCAACGGCATTTTCATAGTCTTTCAAGGCGTTGATTTTTTTGATTTTGCGCCATACGTTTTGCGGGTCATCAAAAGAGTTCATCAGGTATGACCAGAGTTCTTTCATGCGTCCCAGCACTTTCGGGCTGCCTCCGGCATGGCGCAAACGGTCTTCGTACAAGGCAATGGCGTAGGCATGAAGTCGCGTCTTTTTATCTCCCTGTGTTTCAATTCCTTTGATTTCTTCAGCCAAAAATGGATTTGCCAACAGTCCACGGCCTAACATAAATTCGTTCATTTCGCACACTGAGCCTGTCGGAGTGTCGCAATTCAATGATTTATTGATTCTTTCAAAACTTTCAGTTGATACAATGTCGCCATTATAAACCAAAGGAGCCTTTATCAGTGGCATGATTTCCTTGAATTTTTCAAGGTCAGCTTCGCCTTTGTAGAGTTGCTTCCCAATGCGTGGGTGAATGATGAGTTCGCTGAGTGGAAAACGGTTGAAAACCTCGATTATGGGGCAGATTTCATCAGGATTGAAATAGCCTAAACGGCATTTCACGCTGAAATCAACATCAATACTTTCAAAAACGCGCTCAAATATTTCATTCACTTTTTCGGGATAGGGCAGAAGTCCGCTGCCGCGTTTTTTGTTGGCAACGCGTGGGAAAGGACACCCCATGTTTAGGTTTATTGCCTTGTATCCCAATTGCTTGCATTGTGTGGCGAAACGCAGGATTTCCTCTGCATCGGTGCTGAGTATTTGTGGTGTCAAGGTTTCGGCATCATTGCACGAAGGGTCGATTTCTTCGGTCTGGAGGTTTTTGGCGTGGTCTTTCTGAATGCCGGTGAAAAACGGCGTGTAGAATTTGTCGATGCCGCCGAAATGTTGCTTGAAAACGTTTCGGAAAGGAGCATCGGTGATGCCTTGAAACGGACCTAAACTGAGTCTTGTCATCGCATTATTTCTTCTTGATGCTGTCAAGTATCATTTTGATTATCAAACCTATGAAAAGCAGCGCGGAAGCTCCGACTGCAATTTTGCTCAGGTAATCGCCATGTTTTGCGTAGAAAGTGATTTCGGTATTTGCTTTCAAGGTTTCGCGAATGACGGCTGGTTCCCAATACGCTGTGGGTTGCAGCACATCGCCACGTTGATTAAAGAATCCTGAACGGCCTGTGTTGGCTGAGCGTGCCACGCATCGACGGTTTTCGATGGCACGCAGTTTCGAGAACTCAAAATGCTGCTTGTAGCCGGGCGTGTCGCCCCACCAGCCGTCATTTGTCATAACGAAAATCAAGTCGGCACCTTTTTTCACGAAAGTGCTGATGTATTCGCTGAAAGCGGATTCGTAGCAGATTGCGGCAGCAACTTTGTGATTTCCGAAATTCAGATTGTGTGAGGTCGGGTCGGTTTTCAAGGTGCCACGCGCAATGCCTATGGTGACACTCGATTTCTTCAGGAAATTCCATTCGGGAACGGCTTCAACGCCAGGTGTTAACTGCGATTTGTTGCGGTGTTGGTAACCTGTGGTATCAATCAGAATGGCTGAGTTTCTGGTGTAGAAATATTCGTTATTGTGGCCGAATTGCCGTGCCGGAAAGTCGTTTTCCATGCCTTTTGGAACCCAATCGTGGGTCGTGGCACCGATGACATAACAGGCTTGCGGATGCCTGTCAATGAACGTGTTAAGCTCTTTCAGTGACCACGATGCTTCGGTGTCGTCCCACCAAATACCTTCTTGAATGGCCGATTCAGAACTGACGATGAAACGTGTGTCGGGCGTAACGAGAGAATCAGCTAAATGAATATTTCGTTGCAAGGTCTCGCGATAGAATTCCGAATCGAACTGTTCGTTCCAAGGGTCGCAATTCTGCTGAACGACAATGACTTCCGTGTCTTCGCCTTTTTCCTCATAATGATTGTAAATGAAAAGACTGAACACGATTGGCAATATAATAATGGCTAAGCTGCAAGCCGAAAACGCATTACGCATTTTCTTTTGCTGTTTATGATGTGATATTATAGCATTTGTAATCAGTATGTTGGAAAGTAAAACCCACAAGGTTCCTCCTGATAATCCTGTGTATTCGTACCACTGAACCCATTGGTGGCAAGTTGAAAAGGCGTTGCCTAAATTCAGCCAAGGCCATTTTGCCACCCAATGATAGGTGAGCAGTTCAAATGCCATCCAATACGGAATGATGAAAAAATTGCCCCAAACGTTGTTGCAAAGTTTCTTTTTTGTGAGGTGAAACATCCAAAAGATGATTTCCATGAACAGCGCATTCAGCAGCCATGCGGCGATGGCGGCTGGTGTGGCATTCCAGACCCACCATGTTGTTGCCACATTCCATACGAAAAATGCAAAAAATGCGAGCCAAAGAACACGTCCTTTCTCGCCTTCTGCTATGCGGTTTTCAAGCCAAAGCAAAGGAACGAATCCGAAAAAAATGAAAATCGGATAGCCCCAAACAGGCCATGCAATGGTTAATAAAATGCTGCTAATGAGTGTAATAAGTATTTTTTGGTGTTTTTTCATGGTTCCAATGGATTATTGTTTCACAAAACTTTGCCTTAACGTCTGTTTCGTGGTTTTTATTGCAATAAAATAAATTCCTGATTTAAGTTTATGAATATCAATGCTGTTTTGATGTGATGACAGGATTTGTCTGCCGTTTTCATCATAAATTACAGCTTCTTGAAATCCGTTGGTGTCAATATAAAGCATCTCGTTGGCAGGATTCGGATAAATATTTGCAAATGATTGTGTTTCATTTGTTTGCGTCATTGGAATGGGCTTTACATAAAAGGAAGCCATGCCAGTGTTGCAGTTGTGCGTCGAGCCGACCATCACATCGAGCCAAGCGTAGGTATAGGGAATTTCCTGGTCAATTAAGGTTGAAGTGACCTCAACGATGATGTTTTCATTGGGTTCGATGTCGAAACGGCTAACGGCTTCCCCGTCAATGGAATAATGTGTGTCGGTGAACATTTCCGAAGGCGAACTCAGTACTAAGGTTTCTTGGTCGTACCCCGTGTTGATGACGGAAAATTTGAAGTTGGCGCTTTCGCCGAATGCGAGATCCAAAGTGTCGGTCGTAATGGATTTCACAATGAAATCATATTGGTGCATTTGGTTGATGACAACATCATCGATGCAAAGTGCCGTGCCACCAATGTTGATGGCATGAAAACCAAGATAAAGCTCATTGTTTGCGTACAATTCATATTCGATGCTGAATTGCTGATAGTCACTGCTGTGGATTACGATGTCGGAAGCAATTTGTCCGTTCATGGATTCGGGGCTTGGACTGTCGCCATAGCAGATCTCCGTTTGGAAAGTTCCATCGCTGACTGCCCAAAATGAAAGATTGTAGTGTATTCCGAAAAGTGCATCAGCGCGAAGGAAAAGCCACGATTCGTTGGCTTGGGTGAAGATGTACCAGTTCCCCGAATGTGGTTTGCAGTTGTGGTCATTGTCGAATTTCCCGCAAATCCAGCCTTTTTCGGGACTTGTCCAACCTGTCGGGACTTCACCTTCGGTGTTGGCATACTCGAAACTGTCTTGGAAAATGGTCTCGCAATAACCGTAACAAAATGTAAAACAAGTTAATATAACAAGTAGCAACTTCTTCATTTCTTGAAAATTTTAAGGCGACAAAAATAAGATAAATTGCGTCAAAATGTTTATTTTTGCTTTCCAAAATTATCATGATTTTGAAAAAGATACTTCTCATAAGGTTCAGCTCCATCGGCGATATTGTCTTGACAACGCCTGTCATCCGCTGCATTAAACAGCAAATTCCTGATGTTGAGCTTCATGTGCTGACAAAAAGCAGTAATCAAAATTTGTTGACGAGTAACCCCTTTATAAATAAGGTGTATGGTCTGAAAGGCGATTTGAAAGATTTGTTGCCTGAACTAAAGGCGGAACAATACGATTTCGTTGTCGATTTGCACAAAAACTTTCGTTCTTTTCGTGTGAAATTTGCACTTCGTAGACCTTTGGCATCGTTTCCGAAATTGGATTTTCAGAAGTTCCTTTATTCCAAACTGAAACTTGGAAAATTGCCTGACATTCATATTGTTGACCGTTATTTCAAGGCTGTTGAAAAGTTGGGCGTAAAGAATGATGGTCAAGGTTTGGACTTCTTTTTTGATGAGAATAGCGCAGTTTTGCCTTCCGAACTGCCTGAAAAATATGCGGCTATTGTCATTGGCGGACAGTATTCCACTAAGATTTTGCCTGCCGAAAAAGTGATTGAGGTTTGCCGTGCTTTGGACTTCCCTGTGGTTTTGGTGGGAGGGAAGGAAGATGCTGTGCGTGGCGAAACGATTTGCAAATCGTTGGAAAACAATGTGATAAATACATGCGGACGTTTCTCCATTGCGCAGTCGGCAATGGTGTTGAAGCGTTCCGAAGTGGTTTTGGCAAACGATACGGGTATGATGCATATCGCCGCAGCTTTGCGCAAACCGATTGTTTCGGTGTGGGGCAATACGGTTCCTGAATTCGGCATGTATCCGTATATGCCGACATGTCCGCGACGTTCCTGTATCGTGGAAAACAAGGCTTTGAAATGCCGCCCTTGCGATAAATTGGGCTTTATACAATGTCCGAAGGGACATTTTGCCTGCATGAACACCTTGGATGCACATGAAATTGCTGGAAAAATGTGGGATTTGATGAAAAATGAAAAAGCCGAGTGAAACTCGGCTTTTCTTTTGGAGTGGTACCGACGGGAATCGAACCAGTGACACATGGATTTTCAGTCCATTGCTCTACCAACTGAGCTACGGTACCTCCGTTTGCGAGTGCAAAAGTACAACATTTTTCGTTACCGCCAAGAAAAAAATGAAATTTTATGATAAAAATATTGAAATAAATTGTTTTATACTGATATACAGTTAGTTGTATTTCTTTTGGAAACAAATGCAAAGCATTACCACGTTGCGTCATTTTCGTGAATGTGGGAACAGGGACGGCCACCCGACAACTGGCATCGTCAAGCCGATGCCTGCAACGGAGTTGGATGGTTTTTGGACGTTGAGCCTACGGCGGCTTGCCCCTTCGATGCTTCGACAGGCTCAGCAACCTAAGCTCAGTGAGCCGCCATCATTCTCCGGCACGGAAGCAAGGATTTATGATAGATTTTTGAAAGATTTATGTCCAAAAAACACGCGCCAGCCAATCGGTATAATTCATGCGCTTTGTTCCCTGAGCTTGTCGAAGGGCGCATTTAAAAAATCATCTGTATAATCTGTTGTATCTGTATCTTGTTGAAAATAAGTGTAATCTACGCAATCAGCGGTTCGAAAAAATCATGTTCCGCCAAGGCGGTAGAGAGTAAATTCGGAGTAAATTTGATGAGTAAATTCGGAGTAAATTTTTTCATGCGCCAGCTAATCTGTGAAAATTCATGCGCTGCGCATATAAAATTTTCTGTGTAATCTGTAAAATCTGTAGTTTGCTAAAAATCCGCTTTCTATGTTACCACGCAAGCATTTTTTGATATTTTTTTTCGTTTAGGCCTGGTTTCACCCATTTGCCCTGGCAGTTTCCTGTAACCGGCATAGTCCTCAAAGCATCGTGGAGTCCGCAGGCCGGCGGGCTTCGCTTTCCGCCGCCCCACGCACACCACGCTGCTTTTGCGGTTAATTAATAAGGCGGCTCGTTTCTTTC
>NZ_JBADWU010000081.1:0-110455 GCF_056203535.1 Candidatus Limimorpha sp.
GGTTCTCGCCCATCGGCTTGCGGTATGTAGTAGTTTTCTGCATGATTCCGTATGATTTCTACTGCAAAGGTACGATTTCCTGCTGAAATATCAAACTAAATAACTAATTATTAGTAAGTTAATTTATAGAACAGCCCTTAAGTGAGAATTAAAAACGATAATAGCTGCTTTTTCGCTTCGCTGAACGCAAATTATAATCACCTATATATCAGTTTAATTTATGGAAATTCATGTTTTAATTTGTGGAAATTTGTGTTTATAAAAAACGACATTGCGTAATTGACCAAAATTGACGTAAATTGTCTTGGAAAAAAAGAAAAGCAAGAACAGTATATTGTTGGAAGACAATTATCGTCAATTAAACGTCAATTATGTGAGAATAAAAAAATAAGCAATAATATACTTTTTGACCCAGGACGAAAGATGTTAGTTGGAAAAAAGCCGAAAGGCTGGTATGAATCGAGCGGTTGCGAGATTCAAAGGCGGGTGGAGAAAGGTTTTGAATGTTTTGGTTATAAAAAGGTCAAATTGTATGTTATTGCCAAAAAAAACTGCCCGACTTGCATCGGGCAGAAAAACAAAATAAAAATAAAAAACCATGAAAAACTTCTCTTATTCAATTCCGCCTTCCAAGCGGCCGTGGCAGTTCTTGTATTTCTTGCCTGAACCACATGGACACGGGTCGTTGCGGCCAACCTTCTTTTCAACGCGGATTGGCTGTGTCACCTGCTTTTCCTGCGTGTCGCTGTGCGACTGGGTGAGCAGGTCGTTGCGCTGTTCCTTGATCTTCGAGCGGTCGATGCCCTGGGCACGGTGTTCGCGCACGGTGTCAGGTTCCTGCATCGGGATGTCGGCCAGCATGAGGAAGGAAATGACGTCTTCGTTAATTTTCTCAATCATTGCCTTGAAGAGGTTGAACGATTCGAGTTTATAGATGACCAATGGGTCTTTCTGTTCGTAGGTGGCGTTTTGCACCGATTCCTTCAGGTCGTCGAGGTCGCGGAGGTGTTCCTTCCAGGCATTGTCGATGAGGCCTAAGGTGATGCTCTTTTCGATGCAGAGCGATACTTCGCGTGCTCCGTTTTCGACGGCGCGTTTCAGGTTGACGATGACATTCATGCCGTGCTTGCCGTCGGTAATCGGGATGGCGATGTTTTCAAAACGGTTTTGACGTTCATACACGTTCTGAATGACCGGCATCGTCTTCTCGCCAATGATGCGTGACTTCTCGCGGTATTGCGCAAGGGCAGCATCGAAGAGCTTTTCGGAAAGCACTTCCGGCTTGCTCTTATCAAATTCGTCGCGGCTGAATGGTGCCTCGATGCCCATGCTCGAAAGCAAAGCCATCTGGAGTCCATCGTAATCCTTGACACCTTGATATTCATCGATGAGTTTCTCGCCGAAATCGTACATCATGTTGTTGATGTCGATGGAGAGACGCTCGCCGAACAAGGCGTGGTGACGCTTGCTGTAAATCACTTCGCGCTGCGAATTCATCACGTCGTCGTATTCCAGCAAATGCTTACGCACGCCGAAGTGGTTTTCTTCCACTTTCTTCTGTGCTTTCTCAATCTGCTTGGTAATCATCGGGTGCTGGATGACTTCACCTTCCTGCAAACCCATTCTGTCCATGATGCCGGCAATACGTTCCGAGCCGAACATACGCATCAGGTTGTCTTCCAAGGAGACGAAGAACTGTGAGCTGCCCGGGTCGCCTTGACGGCCTGAACGGCCACGCAACTGACGGTCGACGCGGCGTGATTCGTGACGCTCTGTGCCGATGATGGCCAGACCGCCGGCTTCTTTCACACCAGGTCCCAACTTGATATCGGTACCACGGCCAGCCATGTTGGTGGCAATGGTGACGACGCCAGCTTGACCGGCGTCCTTGACGATTTGTGCTTCCTTGAAGTGCAGTTTTGCATTCAATACATTATGCTGTATGCCTCTGCGGGTCAGAAGTTTGCTGAGCAATTCGGAGATTTCGACGGAGGTCGTACCTACCAATACAGGACGGCCTTCGCCAACCAGACGTTCGATTTCGTTGATGACGGCGTTGTATTTCTCACGCTTCGTCTTGTAAATCATGTCTTCCTCATCGAGACGGGCGATGGGGCGGTTGGTCGGGATGACTACCACATCCAGTTTGTAGATGTCCCAGAATTCGCCTGCTTCGGTTTCAGCGGTACCAGTCATGCCTGCCAGCTTGTGGTACATGCGGAAATAGTTCTGCAAGGTGATGGTGGCGTAGGTCTGCGTGGCGGCTTCCACTTCCACGTTTTCCTTGGCTTCGACGGCCTGATGCAGACCATCCGACCAGCGGCGGCCTTCCATGATACGGCCCGTCTGTTCGTCGACGATTTTCACCTTGTTGTCGATGATGACGTAATCAACATCCTTTTCAAATAAGGTGTAGGCTTTCAGCAACTGACGCACGGTGTGCAGACGCTCCGATTTTTCGGAGAAGTTGCGCATCAGTTCGGCCTTGCGCAACACCTTTTCGTCGTTGGTGAGGTTTTCCTTTTCCATTTCGGCGATTTCGGCACCCACATCAGGCAGGATGAAGAAATCAGGTGTCTTGTAGGCGGCGGTCAGTTTGTCGATGCCTTTATCGGTGAGGTCGACGGTATTGAGTTTTTCATCGATGACGAAATACAATTCATCATCAATGATGTGCATGTTCTCGTTGTGATTCTGCATGTAGAAACCTTCGGTCTTCTGCAACAGACTACGCATACCCTCTTCGCTGAGGAACTTGATGAGGGCGTTGTTTTTAGGCAGACCGCGATAGGCGCGGAACAACTGGTCGGCGCCGTGGCGCTTTTCCTCTTCGGTGGCTGCCGGATTGGTGAGTATCTTTTTGGCTTCGGCCAGGATAATGGTCACGAAGCGTTTCTGTTCTTCGTAAAGGCTGACGACGTCGGGCTTCAGTTGGTCGAATTCCTGCTGGTCGCCGCGTGGGGTAGGACCTGAAATGATAAGCGGGGTACGGGCATCGTCAATCAGCACGGAGTCGACCTCGTCGACGATGGCATAGTGGTGCTTGCGCTGCACGAGTTCGTTCGGGTCGCCTGTCATGTTGTCACGCAGGTAGTCGAAACCGAATTCGTTGTTGGTGCCGTAGGTGATGTCGGCCAGATAAGCTCTGCGGCGGGCTGCCGAGTTAGGCTGGTGCTTGTCGATGCAGTCGACGGTGAGACCTAAAAACTCATACATGGCCCCCATCCATTCCGAGTCACGCTTGGCAAGGTAATCGTTGACGGTGACGACGTGTACGCCTTTGCCGGCCAATGCGTTAAGGTAGACGGGCAGGGTGGCCACGAGGGTCTTGCCTTCACCGGTTGCCATTTCGGCAATCTTGCCTTGGTGCAGCACGATACCGCCGATAAGTTGCACGTTGTAGTGGACCATATCCCATGTGACGGTGTTGCCGCCGGCGGTCCAGCTGTTCTTGAAATAAGCCTTGTCGCCTTCGATGGTGACGTGCTCGTATTTGGCGGCCAGGTCGCGGTCGAGGTCGGTGGCGGTCACTTCAACGGTTTCGTGTTCGCAGAAATATTTGGCGGCGGCCTTCACCACTGAGAATGCCTGTGGCTGAATCTCGTTGAGGGCTTCCTCGATGAGTTCAAGTTCCTTTTTCTCCAACTTGTCGATTTGGGAATAAATCTTCTCTTTTTCATCGGGTTCCATGTCGTAGTTGGACTCGGCCTTAGCCTTGAGTCCGTTGATTTCCTCAACGACGGAAGCGGTCTTCTGCTTGATGTATTCCTTAAATTCGACAGTCTTGTGGCGCAGTGCGTCAATATCGAGTTTTACGATTTCTTCGTAAGCCTTGAGTGTTTTCTGAAGGATTGGCTCCAATGCCTTGTTGTCGCGGGTGGCCTTGTCGCCGAATAGCTTTTTTAAAAATCCCATGTATTCAGTGATTTAAGATTCAAAGATTTAAGATTTAAAGATTCAAAAATCAATTATATGACATTTATATATTTATAGTCCAATGGCTTTTTGACAGCGCAAATTCCGTGCAAAGATAGTTTTTTTCCTTGAACTGACAAAATAACAGACAAAAAGGCAGAAATGTTTTGCTAATTCATATTGAAAAAGCCCTGACCATAACGGCCAAGGCTTTTCTCTTAATACAATTAAATCAATAAATTTACTTCTTGTTTCTCTTGCTCATGGCGTATGCTGCGCCAAAGCCGATGAGAAGCAGGGCGCCGCTGCCAAGAGGTGCGGCATCCTGGTTGGTGTTCAGGCCGTGTCCGGGCAAAAGTGGAGTGCTCACGCCGCCGTCGTTGCCGCCGTCGCGGGTCTCGCCACGGCCAAACAGTCCGCCGCCTTGGGGCTGACCGTTGTCGCCGAAATACTGTGCTGAGGCAGCGAATGTCATGCCGAGAACGATTGCTATTGTCAATACTAATTTCTTCATTTCTGTATCTTTTTTATTCTACTATTTCTTTTCCTTTTCGGAATCGCTTCTGCGAAGCGAGAAATCCGTCAAAAATCTCTTTAAAAAATCTATTGAAAATCTCTTTTTTATTTTTGATTGATTTTGAATCCAATTTTTGAATGATTTCTGGGCGAAGCCCATCCCGTTACTGTCATTTAATTATTTCACCACAATCTTTTGCGTCTTGCCGTTGAGGTTAAGGATGTACACGCCAGCGGTCATGCCGTTGGTGCTGATGCGGCATTCGCCGTTGATTTCTTCGCTGCTGATGATGCGTCCCATCACGTCGATGACTTGCAGGGTGGCGCGGCCTTCGTTGCTGATGACGATTTCGCCGTTGCTGATGTAGGCGAAGTTCGCTGAACTTGTCGAAGCGTTTTCGTCAACACCGGTCACGCCGAACACAAGTTTGAAGCGTGAAGCGTAGTCGTTTGCCTTGGCTTCAAAGCTGTAGCTCGCTGAGCCTGTCGAAGCGGAGGCGGCAAGCAGGTCGACATCGGCACCCGTGAGGTTATCAATAAGGTGCATGTATTCGGCTTCCACGTTTTCGGTGTTGACGGTGATGGTATAGCTGCCGTCTTTTGCTGCCTTGAAGCTGACGGGGATTTCACCGCTCGTTGAGCTTGTCGAAACGGCGGCATATTCCTTGCCATTCTGAGGGATGAAGATCTTGGTATTTTCAGGATTCAGCATGAACTTCTCGGTGTTGAAGCCTTCGCCGAAGCATACGATGGCGTTGTTGATGACGCTTGCGCCACGTTCAGTCTCGCTGACGGTGATGTCGAGTGCTTGGCTTGGTGCAGCATTTTGCGGCTGATTCTTTGAGAAACGAGCGAAATAATCATATTCATGTTCAAGAGACTCAAAGTCGTCAGGAATCGAAACAAAGATGCCTTCGCCGGCTTTCACTGTAACACAGCTTCCCGTAGTGATTAAAAAATCACTGCCCACTTCATTCAGTGTAAGGAAAGTCGGTTGAGTAATTGATTGTTCTTCTTCTTGATATTGGGCATATAAGGAAAGATAAGCGTCGCAGGCGTAAGGATTGCCGACGAGATTGAAGCCTTTCAATGTGTTGGGAGTAACATCGTCAAGAAGCTTCGGGGTGTATTGCAACTCGATGCTTTTATCAGTAGTGCTTGGCAGGAGTTGGCCATCCATCTTGATAACATTTCCATCCGTTCCAGCTTGTGAATAGAGGTAACCTTTGCCGTTTTGCAAGCTGTTGAAACTGCCCTCTCCCGTGGCCTTGCTGTTGTACCAGTAATGGGAAGGTTCGTTGTAAAGGTACAAGTCGTGATTTTCGCCTAATACGGTATGATCCGCAATTGACAGGTCGCCATTGAAAGGTGAAGCAATCAGATTCCAGCCGTCTGTTGCCTCGGTAGAGGAATAGGTAAGGACATTCTTCTCGAAGGTAGCCATCACGCCATCGCTATTGTGGATGAGTTGCCCGCCGTCTTCGATGACGAGGTTATTGGCGTTGGCATTGCTCATTGTTTCCGAAACGGAGAGTTTGCCGTTGTCTAAGATGTAGATAGGATAGGCAACCTCAAGGCTTTCGGCGTTTACTTCATTGTTGATGGCCGAGCCGAAAAGAACGGTGAGCGTGTTGCTTCCGGAAAGTGTGTATTGTTCTATTGCAGTTTCACCTTCATTGACGGTGATGGTGTTGCCTTCGCCAAAAACAACGCTTGGCAGGTTGCTAAGCTGATAGCAGTTCTTGTTGGTAGTGCCTTGCCGTGTGACAACAGCATTGATTTCCTGTGCGTTAGCTGTGGCGCAACCTAAAGCTGCGATGATGATTGCTAATGTCTTTTTCATTTTCTTATTTAGTGATAAATCCTTTTTTAATCGGGGTGTAAAATTACAATTATTTTTGATACGAATCACATTTTTTTTGTGTGTTTTATGCGCGGCATTTTATTTCTTTATTCCCCCAATCCCCCGTTATTTCCCGAAGTCAACCTTTTTGGGGTTAAGATACGTCTCGTTGCTGTTGTCGGCGCGTGTCACGCGCACGGCTGGTGTTCCGTTCTCCTTGATGAACTCCACTTTCTTCAGTCCGCTGAGGGTGATGGTGCTGTCGTCCTGATTGGTGATTTTTACCAAAGTGCCGCCGTCAATCACGATGCGCGTCAGGGCTGAGCTGCCGTTGTCTTTCAGGTAGGCGTGGAACGGGTCGATGTTGAGGCTGCCGACTTTGACAAACTCGCCGTCCTGTTGCTCAAACAAACCGTCCTCCGTAAGCTCCTTGGCTTGGAAAGTGCCTTTCAGCGCGAAGTCGCCGACGGTCTGGTCTGATACCGTGATGGTGACGGGAACGTTTGTTGACGGAGCCACAGGCATTGCCGTAAGCGTGAAGCTGGCGGCATCTGTCTGGTTCCTGAACAAATAAGGCTTGCCAGCCACGATGTTTTCAACTATCGAAAGGGTGAGCGTGCCGTTTGCCGCATCCACGTTGTCGATGGCGAAGAATACGATTCCCGAGTGGCTCGAAGGCACGAAAGGAAGAGTGATCGTTCCCCATTCGCCGGGTTCAAGCGTGCCGTGGTAATGTGCCTCGGTGAAAGGATGATAATCATTCATCTTATTGCCAATGTACAGCTTGTCGCTGTCGGTGAGGTCGAGGATTCTATTATACAAATTATCACATGGCCAAAAGGCTTCAGTGCTCACTATAGGCAAAGAATTAAATGTTACAGTTGTCAAGGAATTGCAATAGCTGAATGCATGTTGGCCAATGCTCGTCACACCTGACGGGATGTTGATTGACTGCGATAAGTTACATTCGGAGAATGCATATTGGCCAATGCTCGTCACACCTGACGGGATGTTGATTGACTGCAATAAGTTACATTCGTAGAATGCAAATTCATGAATGTTAGTCACGCTGTTTGGAATTTCCATTGACTTCAGGGTAGAACAGGCTTGGAATGCTTTATATCCAATGCTCGTCACAGCCCTGTCGAATGTGATGATGCCCTGACCGCCCTCGTATGTGTTGTAATTAATGCCAGCTCCGAAAGCATTAGACATGTATGGAGTGACGATTTTGCCGTCCGTGCTGGTGTACCAGATTTCCTGCGAAGTCTCGTTGTTGTAATACTGCCTTTCGCTTGTATAGTTTACAAAATAGATGCCGCTGAATGTCGGGTAGGCATCCGTTCCCAACTGCTGACGCCAGTGTCCGCCGTACTTGTTGCCGTTCAGTATCCAGCACGCCTCGCCGTCTGCAAAGGCTTCGGCGTTCTTTATATGGACATTACTGATATTTGCATAGTCGTAGATATTGTACGCCACGCTGCATTTGCCTTCAAGCGAGACGCAGTTGCTGACCGAATAGGTGACAGCTGTATTCTTCGCCACAGAGCCGCAGATGCCGCCGCATGCAGAGCCTTCCGCCACCTTGCCTGTGTTGTAGCAGCCGGACATGGATGCATAATGCCAGCATGAACCAACTATGCCGCCGGCGGTGCCTTCTGCCGATTGAACGGTCGCCGCGTTCCAGCAGTTCTCAATCCGTCCGTTTGCAAAGTCACCGCAGATGCCGCCCACGTGGCTCTTGCCCCGGAAATAGCTGTCCTTTATGCCGAGGTCGTGGATGTAGGCAGTTACATTTCCGGAATTGTTTGTCATACCGAAAAGCCCGACCGCCGATCTGTTTTCATCATTGAAGAAAAGTCCGCTGATGGTATGACCGTTGCCGTTGAACTCGCCACTGTAACCGTTGTAGGTGTACGCCTCACTGCCCCATCTACCTATCGGAGTCCAGTCCTCAAACGTGCCGCTGTTTAGGTCGCCGTTGCTGTCTAAAACGCCGGTGTTCATCGTGATGTCTGCCGTCAGCACGGCGCAGGCTGTTAGGTTTCCCCCGTTGACAATGTCGGAAAACATTTGCAGTTCAAACTTGTTGCCTATCCTGTATGGGTCTGCCGCCGTGCCTGAGCCGGAAATATCCCCGTCATAGTTATAGTAGGATTGCGATGTCGCATTATAATACACTAAATATTCTCCCGACAGGGTCGGATAGCCGTCAACTCCCAGCTGCTGCCGCCATTTGTCCGATGTCTGGTAATCGTTCAGCATATAGCACACCTCGCCGCTCGCAAAGGCTGCGGCATTCTTTATCGAGACATTATGGATACCCACACCACCCTCGTAGAGGTTGTACGGCACGTTGCATTTGCCTTCAAGCGAAAAGCAGTTGCTTACCGAATAGGGGACATTGGTATTCTTTGCCACTGAGCCGCATACACCGCCGCAGAATGCACCTTCTGCCACCTTGCCTGTGTTGTGGCAGTCGGACATGGATGCAGAATGCCAGCATGAGCCGGCCATGCCGCCGGCGGTGCCGTTAACCGACTGAACTGTCGCCGCGTTCCAGCAGTTCTCTATCCGTCCGGATGCCAAGTCGCCGCAGATGCCGGCTACATGGCTCTTGCCACGGAAATAGCTGTCCTTGACGCCTACATCGTGGATGTAAGCTCCGTTGGCCATGCCGAAAAGCCCGACCGGCGACCTGCTTCCGTCATTGAAGTAAAGTCCGCTGACGGTGTGACCGCCGCCGTCGAACTCGCCCTTGTAACTCGAGTTGTAGTTGTTGTCCCAACTGCCTATCGGCAGCCACTGCTTGAACACGCCCTTGGGTGTTCCGTCCTCGTTCAGTACATTGGTGCTGCCCGTGATGTCATTCGTCAGTTTGGCGCACAGGTTCGCGCCATTCATATATTCAACCTCAAGCGAGAAGCCGTAGAGCTGCGGGTAGTTCCCGATCTCCAATGGGCTTGCCGCCGAGCCGTCGCCCCGGCCCGAACGCCACGAGCGCACCGGGCGGTCGTCCCAGTTGCCGTGCCCCGCCACATCCTTCACATAAATAGTAGCTGGACAGTCTTTAAACGGCTGATGGTCAATGTACATGAAGCCGCAATCGGGTGTACCATCACCCAAATAGAATATTTCGGAAAGATTGATACATTTAGTAAATGCTGCTTCGTCTATTCTTGTAATGGTGCCCAAAAACGTTACGGAACGAAGGTTGTCACAAAAGGAGAAAGCATCTTGTGGAATTGTATTTACCCTACTTGGAATCGTTATTGACTGTAAACTCTGACAATTGTTAAATGCATATTCCCCGACAGAATTCAATCCGTCAGGAATCTTGATGTCCTTAAGGCTACCGCAATCAGCGAAAGCATAAGATGCAATGATATTCACCGTACTTGGGATGGATACGGACACAAGGCTGGAACATTCATAGAAAGCAGATTTGCCAATATCAGTGATGGACTGAGGCAGCACAACGGAAACAAGGTTGGAGCAACCATAGAAACAATTATAATCGTAGCTAAATTCAGGTGGATTGCCGTCGAAGAACTGCACGCCGTGGCTGACCATGTAGGCGTTCAGCTTAGGACGATCTTCTGGGATCCTTGATTTTTCCGCCGTTCCTCCGTTGTTGGTGGTGTACCAGATTTCGTTGTACGGAGGCCCTGCCACCACATTCCCGTGCAGGTAACTGAGAGGGATGCCGTTGTATTTCTCGTAGTTTTCCTCCAACACGTGGTATTTAACTGGGCAGTTATAGAAACAATCGCTTCCAAAAGATGTGGGCGGCGTGTTGCCGAGGAACGACACCGATTCTAGCTTTTTGCAATTCTTGAAGGCCTTTTCGCCTATCGTCAAGCCGGCCTCGTTATCGATGACTACCGACTTCAGTTCAGCGCAGTGGTAGAATGCCTGTTCGGTAATGCTTGGCACTCCGCTGCCTATGGCGACGAACTTCAGGCTGTTGCAGTCGTAGAATGCGTTTCGGCCCAAGAGTGTTACCGAAGCAGGAATGGCGACGGCTTCCAAAGCATCGCACTCTTCGAAGACGCCATACATTTCACCATAGCTCCCTATATATCTCAGTCCGCTGCCGAGGGTCAGATTCTTCAGCTTGTCGCAATGATAGAATGCGCAATAGCCTAAGTTTATCACGGAATTTGGCATGTGGAACGTAACCAGTCCGTCGCAGTCGTTGAATGCCTTGTCTCTGATGCTGGTGATTGTATTCGGCAATGAGACTTCGGTAATATGGTCTTCGCTATTGAAGTCGCTTTCGCCGATATACTCAATAATGGCATCGAACTTGATGTAGTAATGGCCGTTTTTTTCCCCATGCTCTCTTATTATCTTACCGCACAAAGGCTTGCCGACATCATATTTGCCGGCGGTAAGCTTTTTGCCATTGTCGGTTGTGTACCAGATTTCGTTGTTCGGTGGTGTGGCGAGGTCTGCCAAAGCCGAAAACGTGCAGCACATCACAAATGCTGCCGAAAGCAAGAGTCTTAGAATGTTTCTATTCATGAGTATTTTGTTTATAAGTTTTTTACAGATGATGATAAATTGCAAATTTCGGGCGGCAAAGGTACGATAAATTCGGTTTTTCTCCACGTATCGCGCGTATCTTTTTATCAATTTATCGTCAGCCCATCTGTATCATTTATGCGCAAGGCGCATTTATAATTTCTGTATAATCTGTAAAATCTGTAGTTTGTTGAGAATCAATGTAATCAGCGCAATCTGCGGTTCAAGAAAACATGTTCCGCCAAGGCGGTAGAAAGTAAATTCGGAGTAAATTTTAGAGTAAATTTTTAATGGGAAACAAATCTAACACAAATCATTACACAAATCTTTTTTTATCATTGTCTCCACCTAATCGGTTGTCGACAACTGTCATCGTCAAGACGATGCCAGCTACTGGGTGGAAGGATTTTTGGGCGATGAGCCTACGGCGGCTTGCCGCCATCATTCTCCAGCACGGAAGCAAGGATTTATGATAGATTTATGAAAGATTTGTTTCTAAAAACATCTCGCGTCAGCCAATCAGTGAAATTGATGCGCTTGCGCATTAATAATTCTGTATAATCTGTTAAATCTGTAGTTTGTTGAGAATCAATGTAATCAGCGTAATCTGCGGTTCCAAAATTTCTTAATTCCCCCGCTATTTCCCGAAGTCAACCTTCTTGGGGTTAAGATACGTCTCGTTGCTGTCGTCAGCAAAGGTCATGCGCACGGCCGGCACATTGTTTTCCTCTATCACAAAAACAGGAAGTGATTTGCCACAAAAACAGGAAGTGATTTGCGTATATCCTTTTTTTTGTAATTTTGCGGCGAATTTCTAAAGCAATTGATTATGGCATACTTAAACCGAGTATTTGACGTGCAATTATCCGACTATTTGGATGCGTTCGGAGCTGTCCTGATTGAAGGGCCGAAATGGTGCGGCAAAACCACGACTGCAACACAACACGCACAAAGCGTGCTGAAGATGCAGAACGGCGACACATTGGAAGCGACCTTGAAAACGATACAGGTGAAACCGTCCATTTTACTGCAAGGTGCCACACCCCGTTTGATCGACGAATGGCAAGTGGCTCCTCGTCTTTGGGATGCCATCCGCGACGAAGTTGACATTCGCAATGAAGTCGCACAGTTTATTCTGACAGGCTCCAATGCCGTTGATAAGAAGCAAATCCAGCATAGCGGCAACGGACGCATAGCTCGGTTGAAAATGCTGCCGATGAGTCTGTGGGAATCGCAGGAGTCGAATGGTGCGATTTCCCTTCAGGCCTTGTTTGACAATCCTCAAATGGACATCGACGGCATCCAATCGGAATTGACCATTGAGCAGCTTGTTTTTGCGGCCTGCCGTGGCGGTTGGCCGGCTTCACTCTCACGCAAGACCGACCAGGCCAAATTGCTCGTGGCAAGGAATTATTTCACCACCGTCTGCGAGGCGGATATTCAGAATGTCGATGGAGTGAACCGCAATCCGGCGTTGGCAAGAGCCATACTGCGCTCGTATGCACGCAACATTTCAACATTGGCCAAGAAGTCAAGTATCGTCGCCGACGTGAATGCGTCGGCCGAAAACCTGCAGGTCAAGACTTTTGACGATTACCAGCAAGCACTGCAGCGTCTTTTCGTCATCCAGGATGTAGAAGCCTGGAATCCCGCCATCCGGTCTAAGACAGCCATCCGAAGCGGACTGAAACGCGAACTGGCGGATCCTTCCATCGCAGTCGCCGCTCTCGGATTGTCACCATCCACTCTGATAAAGGACATGAAGACTTTCGGGTTCATATTCGAATGCCTGTGCGCAAGAGATCTGAAAGTGTACTCCGCACCGTTAGAAACGGAACTGAACTACTACCATGACCGATACGACTTGGAGGCTGATTTCGTGCTGCATATTGCAGATGGACGATACGCATTGATAGAGTGCAAGTTAGGCAGCAATGACATAGAAGAAGGTGCTCATCACCTGAACGAATTGAAAAGTTTAGTCCAGCAATTCAACCGAAACAACCGTCAGACACAGTTGCGTGAACCTGACCTGCTAATCGTGCTTACCGGCGGACAGTACGCATACACGCGCGAGGATGGCGTGCTTGTCGTCCCCATCGGCTGCCTAAAGCCATAGGGATTCAAAGATCCAGAGATTCAAACATCAAGGTTCCGCAGGTGACCGATGGTTTCGGCATCCTGCGGAACCTTGGTGTTTTTACAGGGTACTCCCTTGCTCCACGTTATTTCCCGAAGTCAACCTTCTTAAGGTCATGATACGTCTCTGTGCTGTCATCAGCAAAGGTCACGCGCACGGCTGGCACATTGTTCTCCTTGATGAACTCCACTTTCTTCAGTCCGCTGAGGGTGATGGTGCTGTCGTCCTGATTGGTGATTTTCACCAAAGTGCCGCCATCAATCACGATGCGCGTCACACCCGAGCTGCCGTTGTCCTTGAGGTAGGCGCGGAACGGGTCAATGCTGAGGCTGTTGGTGTGGACAAACTCGCCGCCTTGCTGTTCATACAAACCGTTTTCCGTAAGCTCCTTGGCTTGGAAAGTGCCTATCAGCGCGAAGTCGCCGACGGTCTGCTCGGATGCGGTGATGGTGACGGGGACGTTTGTTGCCGGGGCCACAGGCGTTGCCGTAAGCGTGAAGCTGGCGGCATCTGTCTGGTTCCTGAACAGGTAAGGCTTGCCCGCCTCGATGTTCTCAACTATCGAAAGGGTGAGCGTGCCGTTTGCCGCATCCACGTTGTCGATGGCGAAGAACACGATTCCCGAGTGGCTCGAAGGCACGAAAGGCAGGGTTATCGTTCCCCATTCGCCGGGTTCAAGCGTGCCGTGGTAGTGAGCCTCGGTGAAACCACCCGCCGGATAGTTCTCCAACGAAGTGCCGATGTATGGCTTGTCGCTGTCGGTGAGGTCGAGGATTTTTGAAGAGAGGCTGTTGCAGTTGTAAAAAGCATTAGAGGAGGAAACCGAAGGCAGGGATTTGAATGTAATCGACTCCATATTAACGCAATCTGCTAATGCAAAACTTCCAATATTCGTCACACCGCCTGGAATTTCTATTGATTTTAGGATAGAACAGTTTCGGAACGCATATTGCCCAATGCTTGTCACACTTGATGGGATGTTGATTAATTGCAATGAACCACACTCTTGGAATGCAAAATCTCCAATACTGGTAACACCGCTTGGAATGGTTACCGACTGTAAGGAAGAACATTTGCGAAATGCATGTTCTCCAATACTGGTGACATTGTCTGGAATTTCTATTGACTTCAGGGAAGAACAGTTTCGGAATGCAGATAACCCAATGCTTGTAACAGCCCTGTCGAATGTGATGACACCCTGACCGTTTCCGTATGTATTGCATGTAACGCCCGCTCCGAAAGAATTAGAGTTGTATGGCGTGACAATCTTGCCGTCCGTGCTGGTGTACCAGATTTCCTGCAAAGGCTCGTTGTTGTAATACTGCCTTTCGCTCGTATAGTTTACAAAATAGGTACCACTTAATGTCGGGTAGTCATCCGTTCCCAACTGCTGGCGCCAGTGTCCGCCGTACTTGTTGCCATTCAGTATCCAGCACACCTCGCCGCTCGCGAAGGCTGTGGCATTCTTTATTGAGACATTATGGATACCCACAGCACCCTCGTAGAGGTTGTACGCCACGTCGCATTTGCCTTCGAGCGATACGCAATTGCTGACAGAATATTCAACATTGCCGTTCCTTGCCACAGTGCCGCAGATGCCGCCACACTGACTGTCGTCACCATGTACCATCCGCACCTTGCCGATGTTATAGCACCCTGTCATGGAAGCACCTGTCCAACAAGATGCCGCTATGCCACCGGCACAACCCATGACACAAAAAACCGTTGCCGCGTTCCAGCAATTCTCTATCCGTCCACTGGCAAAGTCGCCACAGATACCGGCCACCCAGCTGTTGCCGTAGAAATAGCTGTCCTTGATGCCGAGGTCATGGATGTAGGCATTATCACCAGTCTTACCGAAAAGACCGACTCTGTCTTTCGTATAGTCGCCGAAGTAAAGCCCGCTGATGGTGTGACCGTCGCCGTTGAACTCGCCTCTGTAGCCATATCCCTCTCCGCCTATCGGAGTCCAAGGCTCAAACGAGCCGTCGCTGGGGTTGCCGTCGCTGTCAAGCACGTCCGTGTTCATCGTGATGTCCGCCGTCAGGATACCGCAGGCTGACGTGTTTTGAGTGTTGACAATGTCGGCGAACATCAGCAGTTCAAACCAGTTGCCTATCCTGTACGGGTCATCCGCCGTGCCGGAGCCGGAAATATTATCATCATAGTTATAGTATTTATTCGTCCCTGCACTGTAATACACGAAATAATCTCCCGACAGGGTCGGATAGCCGTCAACACCCAGCTGCTGCCGCCATTTGTCCGACGGCTGGGAACCGTTCAGCATCCAGCACACCTCGCCGCTCGCAAAGGCTGCGGCGTTCTTTATCGAGACATTATGGATACCCACACCACCCTCGTAGAGGTTGTACGCCACGCTGCATTTGCCTTCAAGCGAAAAGCAGTTGCTGACCGAATAGGTGACACCTGCTGTATTCTTCGCCACCGAGCCGCATACACCGCCGCAGAATGCACCTTCCGCCACCTTGCCTACATTGTGGCAACTGGACATATACGCAGAATGCCAGCATGAGCCGGCCATGCCGCCGGCGGTGCCGTTTACCGCCTGAACTGTCGCCGCGTTCCAGCAGTTCTCCATCCGTCCGGATGCCAAGTCGCCGCAGATGCCGGCCACATGGCTCTTGCCACGGAAATAGCTGTCCTTGACGCCTACATCGTGGATGTAAGCTCCGTCGGCCATGCCGAAAAGCCCGGCCGGCGCCTTGGTCCCGTCATTGAAGTAAAGCCCGCTGACGGTGTGGCCGCCGCCGTCGAACTCGCCAGTGTATCCGTTGTAAGTATTGGGGACACTGCCCCAACTGCCTATCGGCAGCCACTGCTTGAACACGCCCTTCGGTGTCCCGTCCTCGTTCAGTACATTGGTGCTGCCCGTGATGTCTGCCGTCAGTTTGGCGCACAGGTTCGCGCCATTCATATATTCAACCTCAAGCGAGAAGCCGTAGAGTTGCTGGTAGTTCCCGATCTCCAATGGGCTTGCCGCCGAGCCGTCGCCCCGGCCCGAGCGCCACGAACGCACCGGACGGTCGTCCCAGTTGCCGTGACCCGCCACATCCTTCACATAAATCGTGGCTGGACATCGATTGAAACAATCTCCACCCAAATTAGGAGTCCCCTCTCCCAAATAGAATATTTCGGAAAGGTTAGAACACAAAAAAAATGCATGATGGCCTATGTCTTGGATGGTGCCTAATATAGTCACGGATCGGAGGTTAGGACAATTATTGAATAGATTTTCTGGAATTCCCACCCCACTTGGAATCGTTATTGACTTTAAACCGCAATCTTCAAATGCTTCCTTGCCGATGGAATTCAATCCGGCAGGAAGTTTAATATCTTGAAGACTCCAGCATTTGTAGAAAACTCCTATTCCAATACTTGTCACCGTACTTGGGATGGACACGGACACCAGGCTGGTACAGCCAAAGAAAGCAAATTTACCAATATCAGTGATGGACGAAGGCAACACAGCGGACACAAGGTTGGTACAATACTCGAAACAATAATGATCGCTGTTCAATTCAGGTGGATTGCCGTTGAAGAACTGCACGCCGTGGCTGCCCATATAGGCGTTAAGCGGTGGGGGGGGTGCGGTAATGAAATTGTATCCAGCCGTTCCTCCGTTGTTGGTCGAATACCATATTTCGTTGTACGGAGGCCCTGCCACCACGTTCCCGCTTAGGTAGCTGTTGGAGTTGTATTTCTCGTAGTTCTCCTCCAACACATGGTATTTCAGGCTCGGGCTGCAATCATAGAAGCATTCGTCGCCGAATGAAGAAGGAGGCGTGTTGCCGAAGAACGACACCGATTCCAACTTCTCGCAGTCGTTGAAAGCATCTTTTCCGATACTTACCACGTTGCCGTCGATGGCCACCGACATCAGTTCGTTGCAGTTGTAGAAGGCCTGTTCGGTAATGCTTGTCACCCCGCTGCCTATGGCGACGAACTTCAGGCTGTCGCAGTCGTAGAATGCGTTTCGGCCCAAGAGTGTCACCGAGGCAGGGATGGCGATGACTTCCAGACCGTCGCACTCCTCGAAGACGCCATACGTTTCACCATAGCTCCCTATATATTTCAGTCCGCTGCCGAGGGTCAGATTCTTCAGCTTGTTGCAATGGTAGAATGCGCAATAGCCTAAGTTTATCACGGAATTTGGCATGTGGAACGTAACCAGTCCGTCGCAGTCGTTGAATGCCTTGTCACTGATGCTGGTGATTGTGTTCGGCAATGAGACTTCGGTAATATGGTCTTCGTTATCGAAGTCGTTTTCGCCGATATACTCAATATTGGCATTGAACTTGATGTAGTAATGGCCGTCACTTTCACCGTGTTCGCTTATCGTTGTACCACACAAAGGCTTGCCGACATCATATTTGCCGGCGGTAAGTTTGCTGTTGTTGTCGGTCGTGTACCAGATTTCGTTGTTCGGCGGTGTGCCGAGGTCTGCCAAAGCCGAAAACGTGCAGCACATCACAAATGCTGCTGAAAGCAAGAGTCTTAGAATGTTTCTTTTCATGAGTATTTCGTTTAAAAGTTTATTACAAATGATGATAAATTGCAAATTTCGGGCGGCAAGGATACATTTTTATTTTGAATACACTTCTTTGCCTTCGAAGAAGGTTTTGAGCACTTTGGTGTCGCGAAGCATTTGCGCATCACACGTCAGGATGTCTTGGTCCAAAATGACAAAGTCAGCATACTTTTTCTCCTTGATACTGCCACGTTCTTTCTCCAAATGCAGTTGCCATGCGCCATTATATGTCGCGGCTTGCAGGAACTGGCAGCGGTTGATAAGTTCCGTTGGCTGCCAGGCATACGAACTCGCTTCGTATGCGCCGGTAACGGCAACCATCATGCAATAGAAGGGGTAATTGATGCCATTATCAGCAGGAGTATCTGTGCACTGGCTCACCAGGATGCCATGCTCAAAGAAAGACTGCATGGGATACGCCTCTTTATCGTATGGATAAGGGAGTATATTTCCAAAGTAACTCTCTTCTGCTGCGGTGAAACAATGCCAGTTCATATTGGAGCTGACAGCGA
This sequence comes from Candidatus Limimorpha sp., assembly GCF_056203535.1. NCBI lineage: Bacteria > Pseudomonadati > Bacteroidota > Bacteroidia > Bacteroidales > Candidatus Limimorpha > Candidatus Limimorpha sp. Next base: position 18,003 of record NZ_JBADWU010000081.1, read on the forward strand.
TGTTGTGGCGTTTAATCAACGGATAATCATTAGGAGAGACATTGCGGAGATGGCAGATGCTGTTGCGCAGTTCATCATTTCCTTCCTCGCTGTATGCCACTACGCAGCGGTGTACGGCTCCGTCTCCCATCGCGTGTGTATGGACAGAAAGCCCTTCGGCATTCGCCAAAAGCACCAGTGTCCTCATGTCATCTTCTGTCCACAGGGCAGTGCCATGACCAGAGAAGACGCTGTCTGTCGTGCTGGAGGAATAATTGCCCAGCAGGAAACCTGTACCCATCTCCACGCATCCGTCCATGAAGAGTTTGAGGTAGTCGGGATGCACATGTTTCGACTGGTATTTTCGTTGGACAGATGCCGCATTTTTCACGTGGTAGAAAGGTTTGTTGTTGTTGAACCACGGCTCAATCTCATACGTAAGCGAGACGTTCAGGTGCAAATCATCGCTGGCGTCCATTGCGGTCAATGCCTGGAACAGGGACTCATCGTCTGCGTTATAGTTGTTGGTCCATCCCTCGATGATATTGGTGATGCCTGCCGACAGCAGGTATCTCTGCATATTGCCGATACCCTGCGAGATTTGTGCAGATGTAGGGTGCATTTTGTTGTTCAGACCTGGGCCTTGAAGCAGGGATATGGCGCGTTCGGAAAACACGCCGTTCAAATTGCCGTTGTCGTCTCGATACATGAATCCGCCGGCGATATGGTCACGGATGATGCTGTCATTTTCGTTCACGATGCCGGCATTGATCATCGCACGGGTGTTTACGAGCGTGCTGTGGTGGTCGAAACCGGTAAGGTAAATGGGTATCTCGGTAGTGATGGCATCTAAGTCATTTCGGTGGCGTCGGTCTTTTCCGTCTTTTTTCATCATGGCAACGCTGTATCCCTCGCCATAAACATATTCTAAATGCCTGCCGTTTTTCTTGGCATTTTCCACAAAATCGCGCACTTGGGCGATAACTTGATCATAATTCTGCTGGTCGGTGAATTGGATGGTGTTATCCATCATCTGCTCGTTGATGAATTTCAACAAATAGTGGGCATGACCATCGGTGATGCCTGGGATGATGATACCTTGGTTGTTGCAGTCTATGATACGGCTGTTGTCTGTTTTGAAAGCGTTGGCACCGGCTTCGCTACCAACATATTCAAATCTGCCGTCCTTAATCACCATGGCTTTTGCCATCTTGTAGTAGCCACTGTCAGTAGGGGCCTTGTCCGGATCTGTTTCGGCGGTATAGATTTTCCCGTAAACGATGATGTTGTCCCACTCCTGGGGGTCGTTGTTTTTTTTGCACCCCGTGAGGGCAATGGCTGCAACAGCCATCCATACTAAAAATAATTTTCTCATTATTAACTGAATGCAGGCTCTGTCTATTTCATTTCATCGCCAGAACCGGCAGAACCCATATTCCGGCTTTGGCGGTGCGAGACCCTCGCGTCTCAAATTGTGCTGCAAAAGTACGATAAAACTCGATTTGTCTCCGCGTATCGCGCGTATCTTTTTATCAATTTATCGTCAGCCCATCTGTATCATTTATGCGCAAGGCGCATTTATAATTTCTGTGGCTGTAGTAAAATATATGACTGACTTTTCTATTATGCAGGAAACGACACAAACGCCGCACTTACAAGCATTTATACAAACGACACAAATAACGCCGTTGATTTACTTCTTATCTTCTTTTGTCTTGCCACAAATCGCAGCGCAGCAAGATTCAACGTAGTTAAAAGAAGCAAAAAGTCAAGAGCAGGACAATCGGCCCAACGCACAGTCTGCCTAAGAACTTGATTTTCAAACATCATGTCATAAACGCAGATATATGAAAATCAAGTCCTTAGTCAGCCTTTTGGCGGACGCTGCCCCGCCGTCCTGCCCGACCAGCCGCACCCACCCCGAATGGGCTTTCAACACTTCAGTCAGGACAATCTTTAAAAAGATGGTGAAAACACGGTATCAACGAAATCAATAAAAAATCAGTCTTTTATTAAACTACAGCCATTTCTGTATAATCTGTAAAATCTGTAGTTTATTGAAAATCAGCGTAATCAGCGAAATCTGCGGTTCAAGACAGCTTCACGCCACAACCCACCTGTCGATATTCCTGCAAGCCGTGCTGAAGTTCACGCCCACCTTCACGGTGCTTCGTCCATCACTTTTGAACGGTTCGGCGTAACCCTTCTCATCAATCTGCGTCAAGGCCTCTTCGGCTGACTTGTTAAACTTGAACTCAAAGATATAGATGTAGTCCTTTGTCTTGATGGTCATGTCCATGCGGCCCTTGTTGGTGTGTTCCTCAATCTCGACGTAGTAGCCGCACAAGGCGGTGAGGATGAACATCACGCTCTGGAAATGCCGCTCCTGCTGAGGCTCCAATTCGTAGGGGCAGGCGCTCAAAAATGATTGTAATCTTTCCATGAAGCCCTCGATGTCGCCTTCGCGCAAGGAGCGCACGAAACGGCTGATTTCGAAGCCTGAGCCGACGGCATCCACGTTGGTGTAGCTCGGAATGAGGAAACGCACGAAACCCTGACGCACTTCCTTGTTCGGGAAGCCCAATTTGTACAAGCCGAATTCCTCATCATAGCCTTTAATGGTCAGGTAGCCGCTCTGGTAAATCACTGGCAAGGGATTGGTTGAGGCGATGTCAACGCTGTTCAGCACATCACCCACCACTTCCTCTTTCTCAATGCCTGAGAGGTTGTATTGGTGCTGCTTCAGCAACTCAACAAGGTAGGTCGGCGTGCCGGTCTCGAACCAGTAGGCGCCTATATTTCCCTTGTAAAAGGCGTTGATTAAACTGAACGGGTTATAAACTCCTGGCAGTTTCTCTTCGCAGAAATGGTAGCCGTCGTAGTTCTCGCGAAGTGCAGCGTATGTTTCGTCTACCGACTTTTCTAGCTTTTCGGCGAGTTCGGCCACTTCTACTCCGAAATTCGCACGAAGCTCTTGCTCCGAGATGCCGCAAATGTCATGGAATGCAGCATCCATTGAAATGTCGTTCATGTTGTTCAGGTCGCTGAAGACGCTCACCTTGCCGAATTTGGTCACGCCGGTGAGGAAGGCGAAGCGGATGCAGCCGTCCATCGACTTCAAGGCTCCGTAGAAGCCTTTCAGCGTGGCGCGGTAGGCCTCCTGAAGTTCCGGCTTGCTGATGGCCTGAAGCATCGGCTTGTCGTACTCGTCGACCAATATCACCACAGGACGGCCAGTCTTTTCGTAGGCGCGGCGGATGACGCCTTGAAATCTGCGTCCTATAGCGGATTCCGATTCATCCTTGCCGTAGATGCGCTCCCATTTTGTAACCTCTTCATCAAGGAGTGTGCAGAGTGCTTCCAGCGAGTCATATTTCTGGGTGTTCAAATCCAGGTGCAGCACGGGGTGTTCCGTCCAGTCGTGTTCCAGTTTCGCGATGGCGAGACCTTCGAAAAGTTCTTTTTTCCCCAAGAAATACGACTCAAAGGTGTTGAGCAGCAGGCTCTTGCCGAACCTGCGCGGGCGCGAAAGGAAATAATAACACCCTTCTGTCGCCATTTTATAGATGTATGCTGTCTTGTCGACATAGCAATAGCCCTCCGTTCTGAGTTTCTCAAAGCTCTGTATTCCGATAGGCAGTTTCTGTCCCATAATCGTAACTGTTTTTGCTATTCTGATGTGCAAAAGTAGAAATTATTTGTCTTTTGGAAACAAATCCAGCACAAATCTTGGCAATAATATACAATTTGTCCTTTTTACCAAAACATTCTAAACCTACAAAACCATTCTCTATCCGCCTCCGAATCCCGCGACCGCTCGATTCTTACCTGCCTTTTGGCTTTTTCCAACTTACATTCATCATGCTGGGTCAAATAGTAAGTAGGTGAGCAAAATTAGTTGGCTATAGTTTATAATGACTGATTTTTCTGTAAGAAGATGAGCATATTTAGTTTACATAAACGATGCAATGCTTTGCCCTTCGACAAGCTCAGGGAGCGAAGCTCTGCAAGCTGATTATCCGCTCATTGAGCCTGTCGAAATGAGAGAATTAAAATGTGGTTTATTTCCGACCACTTACTTATCAGCGTCCGTCAGGCAAAGGCTTGCGTCAGCAAGTCCAAATTCGCATAATTAGCCTAATTCGCCCAATTCGCGGTCCTTTCTCTACGTCCGGCAGGCAGGAAAGAACACTGCAATCCAATTTGTAACCACGATGTTTTTTCGACCGCGAATATTACGAATTTGGCGAAATCGAAGATTACCTCACTTCGTGTCGGTGAAATCTTTTAGATTCGACGTAGTCAATATCCATTTCAACGTAGTTAATGGGGAATACGCGAAGCGGATTCCTTGACTTTGTCGAGAGTCTACGGGATTTTCATTCTGCGTCTAATGTTTGGGTCTAAATGTATAGATGCCCAAAGTTTATCGGGCAACGAAAATTGGTCTTGATGCAACACCTCCGACAGGTTGAAGGGGGTTGAAGTCTCCGTCATACACCTCCGACAGGTTGAAGGGGTTTGAGGTCATTGCATAAGCGTGTTTTGGCCAAGGTTTTGCCGTTTTTTTTAAAATTCTCACTAAATCTCTCGCTTTATGCAAAGCATTCGCCTAAATTATATATTTTTGCAAAAAAATCTATCAGTATGAAAGTGAGATTTGAACCAATAGCTGGAAAAACAGCGCAAATCATTGAGGCTCTGATGGCTTCCGATGATATGCCGCTGAATGATGAGCTTCGTTTCAAACTGCGTTTGTGCATTGAGGAAGCTGTTGAAAATGTCGTCGACTATGCCTACGAAGGCGGTAACGGCTTTGTGGAAGTAGGAACTTATATCAAAGGAAATGAACTGTTTATAACTTTGGAGGATTCAGGGAAACCGTTCAATCCCCTCGACAAGGATGATCCTGACATTACCCTTTCAGCGGAAGACCGTCCTATAGGCGGCTTGGGCATTTTCCTGTGCAAACAGCTGATGGACGAAATGGCGTATGCCTATGAAAATGGAAGAAACAAACTAACAATGAAGAAAAACATCAATTAATCAAATAAAATGGACGTTATTATTACACAAGAAGCTGACAAGACCATGGTGGTTTTGAATGGCAGACTCGACACAACCAATGCGGAGCGTTTCCAGCAAGACATTGCGCCTCTGATGAAAATGGATAAACCCGACATTGAATTTGACTGCACCGACATGGAGTATACTTCTTCCCAAGGTCTGCGATTGTTCCTTATGCTTCAGAAAAACGTTAATGCCCGTCAAGGCAAGATGATCATGAAAAACATGAAGCCTCAGGTGAAAGAGATTTTCGACATCACAGGCTTCTCGAACATCATAACCATAATCTGATTTGTGATGAAATACTATTTCATCATCAACGGAAGAAAAGAAATAACCTCAAACACTGAACTGCTTAAGAAAAACATTGAGGCGGCGAGGCCATATTTTGAGGAAAATGGCGACATCGTCGATGTGTATGTGACAAAAGGCATCGGCGATGGTACCCGTGTAGTGCGCATCTATAGCGATTTGCACCCTAACGAAAGGGTTTGTTTCGTTGCCTGCGGCGGCGACCGTACCATTGGTGAGGTGGCTTCAGGAATCGTTGGGTTCGGCAACAACTGCATGGCCATCATTAAGTTGGGTGAAACAGGGAACGATTTTGTGAAATGTTTTCCCGGCAAGGATTTCACCGACGTCAAGGCGTTGCTGAAAGGAAGCGTCAAGGAAGTCGACATCATCAAAATCAACGACAGCTATTCGCTGAATGTGTGTGATTTCGGCTTCGATTCTGTGGCTGGTTCTGCCGCCAATGAATATCTGGAGGCAGGTAGAAAGGATCCGTATGAATGGGGAATAGTTCGTGCCATTCTCACTGCCCGTTTCAACAGGATAAAGGTCGTGGCTGATGGCGAAAAGCTGGGCCGTTGCTTCATGTTGTTGTGCGCGGTTTGCAATGGGCAATATATAGGCGGTGGTTTCCGTTGCGCACCGCTTTCCGTTATGGACGATGGCCTGATGGATGTTTGTTTCATTAAGCCTCTGACTTTGCTCGGCTTTTTGCGGTTGATACCTATTTATAAAAAAGGTACACATTTGGAAAGCAAGAGCTTCAAGAATAAGATTATCTATCGGCAGGTCAAGCATGTTGAAGTGTATTCGCCAAAGATGATGGAATTGTGCATCGATGGAGAAATGCTTCCAGGCACCAAGTTCAGTTTCGATATTTTGCCAAAGGCTGTAAAATTGGTTTTGCCAAATTAATACCCATTGAAAGATGATGAAGAGAAGATCATTTTCCACGCGATTGAGCCTGCATATCATGCTGGCCGTTTCTGTCTTGTTTCTCATTTCCCTTGGCATCGTGGCATTCTATTCGCACCAACTGATCACTCAGGAAGCGAAACGCTCGGCACAGAACATCCTTAATGCTTCCATCAATGATATTGAGAAAAAACTTGTCCCGATTGAGGAAAAGGTGAACAATGCGGCTTGGTACTTAAAAAACCATCAGTGTGACGAAGAGACTTTGCATGTGTTGACCAGTGGCGTGGTGAAGGATCTCGACATTGTCGGGTCGGCGGTGGCATTCGTTCCGTTTGCTTTCGATAGCACGATGTATTACTTTGAAGTCTATTCGTCGGATGTGAACGGCGTATTGGAAACTAAACAGATAGGCTGCGATTCATACGACTATTTTGCGATGGATTGGTTCCGTATCCCGTACGAGACCAGAAAGCCTTATTGGAGTGACCCGTATTTCGATGAAGGCGGCGGCAATTGTGTCATGTCGACTTATAGTTATCCTTTGCTCAACAAGCAGGGCGTTGTGTATGCGGTCGTTACTGCTGACATCTCCTTGGAATGGATTGAGAAAAAGATCAGTTCCATCAAACCTTACGAACATTCTTACTTATCTGTCATTAGTCGTAACGGCAGTTATGTCAACCAATCTTCCCAAAACGGTTTAGTTAATGAAACGATTTACTCTACGGCAAAAAGAGCCAACAATAGGCAGATTCAGAAAATTGCAGATGAAATGATGTCTGGCCACAGCGGTGTGATGCAATTCGTCAATAATGAAGGAATAAAATCTTTTGCAGTGTTCGGTCCCTTGGATAACGGCTGGACGGCGGCCATCGTGTGCCAGTACCGTGATGTGCTGGAAAAAGTTCATTTGATGGATTCAATTTTGGTTTTGGTGTGTCTGTTCGGTCTGCTGGCTATGTTCATTCTCTGTCACCGTACTGTCAAGCGCATCACGCAGCCTATCACCGAACTTACCGTTTCGGCCATGAACATGGCTAAGGGCAATTTCCATGCCCAGCTGGCCGATGTCGATACCAACGATGAAATGCGGCGCTTGCACGATTCGTTTGCCTACATGCAGTTTACATTGAATGACTACATCTCGGAATTGAGATTGACGACGGCCTCGAATGAGCGGTTTGAGAGTGAATTGAACATTGCACGCAGCATCCAGCAAAACATGGTGCCGCACAATTTCCCGCAACGTTCCGATTTCGATTTGTTTGCCTTGCTGCAACCTGCAAGGGAAGTGGGTGGCGACCTGTACGATTTCGTGGTTCGTGACAACAAACTCTATTTCACCATCGGTGATGTGTCGGGCAAGGGCGTTCCCGCTGCTATGTTCATGTCAATAACCCGAATACTTTCCAACTTCATATTGGGGCTTGGACAAGAACTTGATGAAGTGTTGGGCAAAATCAACAATACGATTTCCGATGGCAACGAGTCGGGCATGTTTGTGACGCTTTTCATGGGCTGCCTCGACCTTGAGACGGGACATCTTTCTTATTGCAACGGAGGCCATAATCCGCTTGTGGTGATTCCGACAAATGGAGCTGAACCATATTTCCTGCCTCAAAAACCGAATATCGCCCTTGGCGTGTGGCCTGGCTTCAAGTTCGAGATGCAGGAAGTGGATTTGGAAAAAGGGACAAGGCTTTTGCTTTATACGGATGGCGTTTCGGAAGCCGAGCGTTTCGATAAGTCGCAATATGGCAACGACCGTCTTTTGGCTTGGGCGAAATCGAGTGATAACATTGAGGGTGAGGAACTCGCATGTAGGAATTTGCTTGACGACGTGCAGAAGTTTACCGCAGGGAACGATCAGAATGATGATATCACCATAATGTCGATTAAGTTGAAATAGAGCCATGAACACATTTCTGTTATTCGTTGCCTTGATCATTTTGATTTGCGTATTCCTGAACAATGCTTCGTTCAAGGTGGGAATGCCAGTCTTGTTGGCTTTCATTTTGTTTGGCCTTGTGCTTGGTAACCACGGTTTGCTGAAACTTGAAATCCTGAATTTCGGCATGGCTGAAAAAATCAGCACGGCAGCCTTGATTTTCATCATGTTTTACGGTGGTTTCGGAACCCGTTGGGATTCGGCCAAGCCTGTTGTCACCGAATCGGTGCTGCTGGCCACCGTGGGAGTCATTTTTACGGCACTCCTTACTGGTGTCTTCTGCCATTATGCATTTCAATGGGATTGGGTTGAGTCGTTGCTTATTGGTTCCGTCGTATCTTCCACTGATGCTGCCTCGGTGTTTTCCATTTTGCGTTCGCGCAAGCTAGGCCTCAAGAATGGTTTGGCTCCGTTGCTGGAGATGGAAAGCGGCTCCAACGACCCATGCTCCTACATGATGACCATTATCATGCTCTCGGTAGTGAACGGAGGCATCACGGCGGGGCGTGTGGTGTGGATGCTTTTTGCACAGCTTGGAATTGGCGCATTGTTAGGTTTCCTGATTGCAAAAGTTGCGGTTCACATTCTTAATAGAATCTGTTTCGCCACTTCGGGCTTCGACTCGCTTTTCCTGATGGGGGTTGCCGTCTTTGCCTACGCCTTGCCTTCGCTGCTTGGTGGCAATGGCTATTTGAGCGTCTATATCGTCGGTATCATCATTGGCAATCATGAACTCCATGACAAGAAGGAAATGGTGCATTATTTCGACGGCTTTACGGGTTTGATGCAGGTCTTGATTTTCTTCATGCTCGGTTTGTTGGCACATCCGGCCGATTTAGGCAGGTCAATTTTGCCGGCAGTGGTGATATTTCTGGCCTTGCTGATACTTGTCAGACCTGTCACTTTGGCCGTCTTGCTCTTGCCTTTTGGCAGGAAATATGGTTTCCGACAGATTGCTTTGCTTTCGCTATGCGGTTTGCGTGGTGCGGCTTCCATTGTGTTTGCCATTGTCGCCATTTCGGGTGCCGGTGTGTTGCAACTAGATATTTTCAATATCGTTTTCTGCATCGTATTGCTTTCCATCGGTTTGCAGGGTTCCTTGATTCCTTTTGCCGCTGAGAAACTGGGACTGATTGACAAAGATTCAAATGTCATGATGACGTTCACCGACTTTAAGGATGAAACAGACTTGCAATTTTCTGAATTTGTTATTCCGTCGGGTCATCATTGGATTTCAAAGCAAATAATGGATTTGGACATTCCGAAGGAAGTGCTTTTTTGCATGATACGCCGTGAAGATGGAAAGAAAGTCGTTCCGAACGGACATACGTTGATTTTGGAAGGCGATCGCATAATCATCTGCACTAAGGCTGCGAAGAGTGTGAGCGAATGTATAGTGAAGCAGGAAACCATTCCGGTTGGAAGCGAATATGTCGGGCAGGAATTGCGTCATTATCCCGTCGAAAAGGCGCAGGTGCTTTTGGTTCGGCGTGGCGAAGAAACGCTGATTCCTCATGGGGCAACGGTGCTTCGGGCCAACGATGTGTTGTTCATTAATAATAGTATTTGATTTGAAGAATAAAAATAGAATAAAATAAGATGGATTTAGTGATGGATTTGGCCATCATCATGATGGCGGCTGGTGTTTTCACCGTGATTTCAAAGGCATTGAAGCAGCCTTTGATTTTGGGCTACATTGTGGCGGGCTTTATCGTTGGCCCTCATTTAGGCCTTTTCCCAATCGGGATGGAAAGTGTAGAGCAATGGTCGGAAATCGGCATTATCTTTTTGCTCTTTGCCCTCGGACTTGAATTCAGTTTTAAGAAACTGATAAAGGTGGGTAGCAGTGCCTTGGTTACGGCTGGTGTGAAATGTATCGGCATGTTTGCTGTCGGCATTCTGCTTGGCGACATAATCGGCTGGACAACAATGGAAAGCATTTTCTTAGGCGGCCTTCTTTCGATGTCGTCGACCACAATCATCATCAAGGCTTACGATGACATGGGCTTGAAGAGCCGTCCTCATTCCACCTTGCTTTTCGGCTCCTTGGTCTTCGAGGATTTGATTGCCGTGTTGCTCATGGTGTTGCTTTCTACATTGGCGGTCAGCAACCGGTTCGCCGGAGGCGAAATGATGCTTGCTTTGGCAAAACTGGGATTCTTCATCGTGTTGTGGTTCTTGGTGGGTATTTACCTCATTCCGCTTCTTTTGAAATGGGCGCACCGTTTCCTGAGCGATGAAATTTTGCTCATCAGTGCCATTGGCCTTTGTTTCGTGATGGTTGTCGTTGCCGAAGGTGTTGGTTTTTCGTCGGCTTTGGGTGCTTTCGTGATGGGCTCCATTCTTGCCGAGACCATTGAAGGCGAACGCATTGAGCATCTCATTGGCAGCATCAAGGATTTGTTTGGCGCCGTGTTTTTCGTGTCGGTCGGCATGATGGTTGATCCGGCTGTCATCGGCGAATATTGGTTAGTCATTCTGGTCATTACGGTTGCCGCCATGATAGGCATTCTGTTTTTCTCGTCTTTCGGTGCTCTCTTGACGGGTCAAGGGGTGAAAAACTCATTGCATGTCGGTTTCAGTCTTGCCCAGTTGGGTGAGTTCGCTTTTATCATTGCCGGTTTGGGCTGCTCTTTGGGCGTGATGCGCGATTTCATTTATCCGGTCATCATTGCCGTTTCGGTGATTACCACGTTCACTACACCTTATATGATTAAGGCCGCTGACCCTGTGAGTGACTGGGTATGTAGCAAACTGCCGAAGAAATTGATTGAGCGTCTCGAGCCATCGGCCGATGCCAATAAGAAGGATTCTGCGGCAGCCCAAAACGAATGGAAAAAGCTGCTCAAGCAGTTCTTTACCCGTCTGTTGGTGTTCGGTGTGTTGCTGGCAGGCGTGGTGCTGTTGTCGAAATATTATTTGGTTGGCTGGCTCGAAGGTGCCTTCCCGTCATGGAGCGGCACTTTGCGTGGCTGGATTGCTGCCATCATCACGGTGGTTGTCATGTCGCCTTTCCTGATTGCTTTGGTTACAAATGGAACGGCTGCCAACGAATCGGCTAAACTGCTGATTATGGAAAAATCCCAGAACAAGTGGGGCGTTTTGTCGTTGCAGTCTTTCCGTATCGTCGTAGCTGCTTTTGCCGGTGCAATTCCGTTTTTCATGTTCCTTAACTTGCAATATTGGGCCATTTTGTTGCTCGTTGTGTTTTCTATTGCTGTCTATTACATTGCACAACGTCGCATCGAGAAACTGTCGTTTATCGAAGATACCTTTACGGCTAACCTGAATGAAAAGGAAAAGCGTGAGCGTGCCGCCAAGCCAATCACCACATCAGTTCAGGATAAATTGGCAAGTTATGATGTCCATATCGAAAGCGTTGAGATTTCTCCTGCTTTCATGCACATTGGCAAGACCTTGCGTGAAATGCCTTTCCGTCATGTTTCTGATGTGAACATTATCGAACTTATGCGCGGCAAGCGTTGTATCCGTGTGCCGCGTGGCGACGAAAGGATTTATCCGCACGACATATTGCTTGCCGTCGGCAGCACGAAACAGATTGATGAATTCCGCAAGATTATCAACGACAACACGAATTCGGAAGCGGATTTCGTTCCTCAGGAATTTGTCGTGAAAGTTGTCGATTTGGACGAAAAATCGGTGCTTGTCGGCAAATCACTGCGTGAAAACGGGATGCGTGCCGCCGGCTGCATGATAGTCAGCATCTTGCGCGGCAACGAATTCGTCACGAATCCTAAACCTGACGATGTGCTCAATGTAGGCGACAGAATTTGGATTGCGGGCGAGAAACAGTCATGTGAATGGTATGCGTGAATATGCTTGCTCCTAATTCGATAGGTCTTGAAAGCGTTCCGAATGCCCGCGAATTGGGCGGCTACGTTATGCCTGACGGAGGTGTCGTCCGTCATGGAAAACTGTTGCGTGGCGGCCTTCTTTGCCAGGCGACTGAGTCTGATTTGAAGCGGCTTCGCGATGAGTTTCATGTGAGTCATGTGTTCGATTTTCGTACCGATGGCGAAGTGAAGCATACGCCAGATCCTGAAATGTTAGGTGTGAAATCGACTTGGTTGCCGACCATTGACCCGCAGTTGGAGAAACTCGGCACTTCCACTTTGCCTGCCGAGGCTTATCGGAATCTGCCTCTCTATCTTGTGACTCACGCATCATCGCCAAAAGTCCAGGATATTGCACGTCACATCTATACGGATATGGTCGTCAATGAATACACCCAGCTTCAGTATGCGGCTTTCCTTCAGTCCATTATCAATACCCCGGACGGTGCTGTTTATTGGCATTGCTCCCAAGGAAAAGACCGCACGGGCTTGGGAGCTGCATTCTTGTTGGCTGCCCTTGGTGCCGACGAGGAACTTATTCTTGATGATTTTAATATGTCGAATTGGTTTTATCAGGACGAAATAAAAGCCCTGAAAGAACGTATCCATGCTAATGGTGGCGGCGTGGAGGAGGATAAGGTTGTCCAAACTTTTATCGGTGTCAATACGGAATATTTCGTTGATGCACTTCATCTGATTGATGCCACCTACGGATCGCTTGATGATTATTTAACCCAACAGCTTTGTCTGACCGATGAGGATAGACAGGTGTTGAAAAACAGATACTTGGAATACAAATGAGTGAAAAGGAATACTACGGATTGGATATGCATTGCCAGATGATTCTGGACGAATACCGCGATGATTTGCCTGCTTTTCAGAAAATGGAAGAAATTATCCATGGGCAACTTGCGAAGTTTATTCGCAGCAAGGGTATTTATGTGAATGCCATTGAGAGCCGCGTGAAGGCCGAAAAAAGTCTGGCGGGCAAACTCGAATTGAAAGGCTACAAATACAAAAGCCTTTCTGATTTGACCGACATTGTGGGGGCGCGTGTCATTACTTTTTACAAAGAGGAAGTCGATAAGGTTGCGGCCTTGGTCGAAAAGCTTTTTGATATCGATTGGGAATGTTCGGTTGATAAGCGAAAAAAGTTCGAATCGGATCGCTTCGGCTATATGTCATTGCATTACATCTGTCGCATCCCGCAATCTTTGTATTATGATGAGAATTGCCCTCAAATCAATGAATATCGTTTTGAGATTCAAATGCGTACGGCATTGCAGCATGTTTGGGCGACGATGGATCACGACACAGGCTACAAGTCGGGCATTGAGATTCCGAAAGAGTATTTGCGTAGTCTGAGCCGCCTGGCTGGATTGCTTGAATTGGCCGACGAACAGTTTAGTTTACTCAGGACAAATATCACCGAATATCGTCGTAAAATGAATAGGATGGTGGCAAGCGGCAATTTCGATGAAATTCCTCTGAATGGCGACACTTTCCGCAGCTACCTTACCCTGAATCCATTCGATAAGTTGATTAATGCCATTGCCGGTGTCAATCAGGCTGAAATTGAGCGGGACAATCTGATGCGTTTTCTCGAAGCACTCGTCTCGTTGGATTTGAAAACTTTGGGCGATGTGGAAAGAATGAAGAAGGAATGTTTCGAGTCGGCTTACCAACTGGCTCTTCACCAGTTTGCCGGCACCGACTTGGATATCGTGACCTTGTCGATGGCTTTGCAAAACCTTTGTGTCGTCTATATTGTGAAACAAGGTGGCGGAGAAAACGAATTGCAACGTTTCTATGAAAAAATTTATGGCTCGAACAGCTATAATGCAAGTCATGCCAAACGTTCAATGGAACAAGTGCAACGGATTAAGATAATATGAGGTGAAAGTGGAAAGTTTTAAAGTGGAAAGGTGAAAAGGGGAAAGTTTTAAAGTGGAAAGGTGAAAGTGGAAAGGTGAAAAGTGAAAAAGTGGATACGCGATTTATTGCGTCTGTCTAAAGTAACGTTTTTGAACTTTTGAACAATTTTGAACTATTTCATAACTGATAACCTAAAACTGAAAACCGATAACCGATAACTGATAACCGAAAACTTGAATAATTACTTAGAAAAAAACACTTGCTATCATGTCAAATAAATATCTTGATTCAAAGCTGCTTGATAAAGCGATTGAATTTGCTGTGAAGGCTCATGCCAACACCGAACGACGGGGGAAAGGCTTTCCATATATTGTTCATCCATTGGAAGTTGTAAGTGTCGTTGCTTCGATGACATCCGATCAGGAATTGCTCGCAGCGGCAGCCTTGCACGATACAGTGGAAGATACTGATGTCACCATTGAACAGATTCGTGCCGAGTTTGGCGACAGGGTGGCGGACTTGGTCTCTGACGAAAGTGAAGAACGCACACCTGGTTTGGATAAAGTCGCCTCGTGGCACAGCAGGAAAGAGGCGGCCATCAATCATCTTGCTCATGCTTCGATGGATGCAAAAATGGTTGCAATGGGCGACAAACTCTCGAACATGAGGACAATCTTCCAGGATTATCATTCGATAGGCGATGAACTCTGGCAGCGTTTCCATGCTCCGAATGGCCGTGCTGACCATGAATGGCATTACAGGGGTCTCGCCGATGCCTTGAAGGATTTGTCCGACACTTTCGCCTATCAGGAATTTGTATATTTGATAGATGTTGTTTTTGGAAAGCAGAAGCCTGACATCCTGAATATGGATGATTATGAGCAGAGTGGCGATGGCTTTACATCGTTGACTTACAATCATAAGGACGGCAAGTCGATGGTGAAGCTCTATTCTGATTTCATTCCGTTGAATCTTCCGGCACGCGAGTTGCAAGTTTCGGTTGTCTTGGAAGAAATGGGTTTGCGGGTGCCCAAGGCTTATCGTTTGGTGACTGATGGTGTCCGTATTGGTGTTGAATTTGAACGTATCAATCCCAAGAAATCGTTTGCACGCGCCATCTCCATCGAACCGGAAAAGTTAGAGGAATATGCCGTCAGGTTTGCCCATTTGACGAAGAAATTGCACGAAACGCCTTGCCGCACCGATTTGTTCCCTTCGGCAAAAGATGTGTTTAGGCAATCTGTAAAGGAATCGAGGAATTATGATGATGCCCAGAAAGCCAAAATCAATGCTTTCATCGATTCCGTGCCTGATGCAACGACTTGTTTGCACGGCGATTTGCATATCGGCAACATCATCACCAATGGCATTGAAAACTACTGGATTGATTTGGCCGATTTCCGCTACGGTTTCCCGCTTTTCGATTTAGGCATGGTGTATTTCACTTGCCATTGCGACGATGACGACTTGACTTTCAAACTCTATCATGTCCATAATAAGGAAATGCAGGAAGTGTGGCGCATCTTTGTCCGTGAGTATTTCGGTGCCGATACGCCTGAAGGTTTGGCCGAAATCGATGCAAAGGTTCTCCCGTTTGCCTGCCTGATGATGGTTTTCTTAGGCAATAGGGGACCCATGTTTCCGTTTATGCGTAAATTGGTGGAAGACACTTTGCTAAGTTGATTTGTCGTTAGTTGAATTCTTTTCTTCAAATAATCCGCCATAACTATCGTATTGAGATAATTATGGCGGATTATTAGGTTTTGGCTCATCTAATATTGCCGTTCAGAGCTTGTCCTTTAGTTTACATAAAAGGCGCAATGCTTCGCCCCTTTCGATGTTTCGGCAAGCTCAACAACCTTAGCTCAGGGAGCGAGGCTCAGCAAGCTGATTTACTGCTCATTGAGCCTGTCGAAATGAGTGGTTTTAAAATGTAGTTTATTTCTGACCACTTACTTAACATCTTATTTCTCTTTTCGCTTGTTCAGCAGATAGTAGGCTCCACCCATAACGGCGAGCAACAACGCACCGCTACCGATGGGAGCGTAGAAATCGGTGCCTTCGCCAAAATCTGGATTGTCGATGTTGAAGCCTATTAATTCCTCTTCTTCGCGCGATTCTTCATCGTTTTCAAGTATGAACACTTGTGCCGAAGCCGAGATTGTGAGCGTCAAGGCGGTTGCCATTATCAAAATTCTCTTTTTCATGTTTTGTTGGTTTTATTATGGTGAAAACTTGGTTTTGATTCTTGAGGAAGATTTTGCCTCATTGTTTTTTTCTTCTTTCTTCTTGCAAGTAGTTGTGTAAAATTAGTTTACATTCTGAAGGTGATTCGGACATTTAGACTCTTAGACAATTGGACATTTAGACTATTTGACATTTAGACTCTTAGACATTTGGACAATTTACTAACTGATAACTGAAAACTGATAACTGAAAACTGATAACTGATAACCGACAACTGAAAACTGAAAACCGACAACTGAAAACTGATAACTGAAAATCGATAACCAATTCTTATTGCAGTTTAATTTTGACCACTTGCTTATACTTTATCTTAACTGTCATTCAATTATTATTTTCTGGATCTTCACATTGCTTTCGTCGGTGAGTTTCAGCACATACACGCCAATGGCTGCATGGGGTAGGCTTATGGTGCTATGAGCGTCGGTAAGTTTTTTGCTGGCGATGATGCGCCCATTCAAGTCAATGACTTCAAGCATTCCCTTGCCGTTGATTGTGAGTGTGTTGTCGTGCAGGAAGGCGAACATTTCGACAGGTTCAGTGCCCGAATTTTCCTCAACACTCGTGAAGCAGAACATCATCTTGAAGCGAGACTTGTAGTCGCTGGTGTTTGCGATGAAAGTGTAGTGTCCGCTTGTAAGCATGTCGATGTCGGCACCCGTCATGTTGTCGATAAGATGGAGATAATTGAATTCGGCGTTGGCGGTGCTCCAAGTCAGGGTGTAGGTGCCGCCTTCAATGGCATCGAACCAGACTGGCAATTGGTCAACCGCCTCGCTGAGATAGAGCAGCGCGTAGTCATTGTCGGCATGGCGGAAATACACTTTGCCGTTGGCACCGATGTTTTTCATCTTGGCTGCGGCTTCTGTCTGTGGCCTCCCGAATTCAACCACGGCAATGTCGCTTTCGCCGTCGGAATCTGTGGCTTTCAGGTTGATTAGCGGATAGGTTGGCTGTTCGTCGCGGAAATGTATGTTTTCGTTAGCAGCTGTGACCGTGCGCATGGCATTGGTGAAGGTGGCTGCTCCCTCGTTGGAGGCGACGATGAAAAATCCCTGGTGCATGTTGATTTCGTCTGATGCGGCCAATGAGCCTTTTGACGACTGGATGCTGGAGCCAGGCACATAGCCGCCTTGGTTGACATCGTAGACAACAAAACTTGGTGTCGCGCTTCCGAATAAAATAGCGTTGCTTTGTTCGGCAGCGAATCTGGCGAAGCTCAGGTAGCTTTGGTAGGGGTTGCCAAGCAGGTTGTAGCCTTTCAATTCCGTTCCTTCGCTGACAGGAATGCTCTGAATATTGTTAAGATAGCCGGCTTTTGCCGTGACAGGAATGCTAATGTCGCCTCTCGACAAAGAGCCTTCCGACCGTAGATAGCTTGGCTTATCGATAGACACAAGATAGCCTTTGGCTGGTATCAGTATGCTGTTGTTGGTCTCAGGGCTGTTTTCATTGGGCTGATTGTCGTTTCCGATGTATTTGATTTGTATGTCTGTGGCGTTCATGTGCCAGTGGCTGTTCTTGTTGCGCTTCAGGTTAATCCAATGGTATTCGGGTTCGTAGAAACAGTAAAGATCAAGTGAGGTTATAGGTGTGTCTGATGGAAAAATGCCATTATCCATCAAATTGACGTTGCATGGATTTTGCTCGTTGTTGTATGCAACTTGCTCGTCAGTGCCATAGTTGAACCCGATTTTGCCATCGGCCAATGGTGAGGCATAGAGATGCCAACTTTGGGTCGGATTCTGTATTAGACGGTTTGTGTGTGCCTTTATGTCGCCAGTGTTGATGATAGCTGCGTCTTGGTCAATATAGAGTCCGTTGCCGCTGTAGCTTGTTGTGGAATTGGTTTTTTTACCGTAAAAGAACATTGTCGTGTACTCGTTGGCGTTTATCTGGTTGTCCAAATCACCGTAGTAAAGATAAGGTGATGAGGCATTTTTGCTCGACATTGTGTTGAAGTCCTTGAACTTCAGTATTGGACTGTCGCCGTTGATGCCAATGGTGAGTGGCTGTGACCAAAATGCGTACTTGATTGCACCGTTGGTGTTGCCCCAATCATTCATTATATCGACCATTCTGTTGCTGCTCACCGTGCAGCCTGTTTCTCCATACTGATATGGATGATGTGGAGGCATCAGAAAATCGGTTTCAGTTTCACCATTCTTATACTTATAACTTCCATCCTGCACATAGTAGCAGTTGGCAATGTCGCCGCCCGAATAGGCAAGGCCTTTTCCGTCTTCCGATCCTTTCTTAACGAATGTCGCTTTGGCGTAGCTGTTGCTCAGAGAACCATCAAGTTTGTTCACAATGCCGCCCATATCGAAACCTTTCAGCGTAGCGTATGAAATGACGGAATGGATTTCGGTGCCCGTTTCAGCGAAACCAACCACGCTTCCAATGTGCGTGTTTCCG
This sequence comes from Candidatus Limimorpha sp., assembly GCF_056203535.1. Lineage (NCBI taxonomy): Bacteria > Pseudomonadati > Bacteroidota > Bacteroidia > Bacteroidales > Candidatus Limimorpha > Candidatus Limimorpha sp. Next base: position 36,597 of record NZ_JBADWU010000081.1, read on the forward strand.
TTTGTAGCCTCGATTGTCCCCAGGACTTCGCAGCTGTGAACGGTGGCATTACTTGTAATGGTGTCGGCTATGATGCCGTAGTAGCCATCTTCGGCTGCCATCAATTCGCAACCTTCGACAAAGGCATTCTTGATTGTGCCGCCATCAACCTTTCCGAAAAGGCCAGGGATGCCGTAATCAGCCGTCGTGACAAGTCCCTTGATGGTGCTGCCGTTTGAGGTGAAAATGCCTTTGAACGGATTGCCACCCGAACCGATGGCTACCCAAATGTGTTCTGCCATGTCGATATTTTCAGTAAGCGTGACGGTCTTGCCGCTCATGGTGTTGGCGGTCTGTCCGTTCAGCCCGTTGACTACGGAAATGAGCCAAGCCAAGGCTTCCTTGGATTTCAACGTGATATTGCCGTCGCCATCGGTCAAATAAGTGTTTTCAGGAACATCGGCAAACTTTGTCACATAATCCGTCCAAAGGATAGCGAACAGTTCGATGACAGGAGTGCCTGTCATGGCATCGGAGGCTGTGAATTCGGCATGAAGGACCGGCGAATTTGCATTCACCAAGCGCATGTCGATTCGGGCAAGGTCGGCTGATTCGACGGGGTGATTCGTCGAGGTGACAAGAATGTCGCGGTAAATGACTTCGTCCTGAACTGCCACGGGAACCAGCACCGTATTGGCGATGTCGCCGAATTTGGTGATGACCTTGTCGGTGCGCAGGTACACGTCATCATTTGTGCCAAAGACAGGATTGCCGGAGAGATTCATCATGCCGTTCTGAAAAACGCACGAACCGAAATCCGCTGTGTTGTTTTCAAAGACGCCATCGGAGATTGTCAGTTTTCCGTTGTTTTTGAATACGCCGCCTTCGGCATTGTTGTTATCGCTTCCCATGGCTTTGTTGTTCAGGAAAGAACCGCCGGTGACTGTTACCTCTCCGCCGCCGGTAATGTCGATTACGCCTCCAAAAACGGCTTCGTTTTCCTCAAACAGACCTCCTGAGATTTTCAGGTTGATGAAGCCGGGATTGCATCTCACCGTCAGGGCACCGCCGCCAATTGCCTGGTTGTTCCTGTAAGTTCCGCCTTTTATGTAGCATTCATTTGCATGTCCCGAACTCCATGACTGGAATTGTATTGCAGCTCCGTAATCTGAACTGTTTCCCTCAAAAAGCGGGTTGCCCGTCAGGTCGAAAAGAGTGAAATCCTGATTCTGGATAGCTGATGAACGGTTCCCATGAAAGTGTCCGCCGCTGACATTCAGGTTTTTGGAATTATAAATGCCGCCGCCCCATTGACCTATGTTTGAATTGAACTCTCCGCCAGTGATCGTCATCGCACCTTCGTTACAAATGCCGCCGCCACAAGCTCCGGCAATATTCGAAAGGAAAAGCGTCTTCGTATCATCTCCGCCAACATTGCTGATGTTCAATGAAGCTCCATTGTATACAAAGATTGCCCCTCCGTGCATGGGAGTGCTGTTGTCCGTAAAAGCCGCGCCGGAAACCATCATGTTCCCTGACTTGAGGTAGACAGCACCGCCAGAGTCCTTCGAACGGTTTCCTTTGATGGTTCCGCCGTAGACATACAGGTTTCCTTCGCAGTAAATGGCACCGCCGTATTTGTCAGGTGTTTCGCCGGCATTTCCACCGGTGATAATGCCTTTCCCGAAAGGATTTTCTGCATTCTTGCTGCTGTCTCTGATTGTCAATGTGGCGTTACTTGAGATTCGGAAAACGTTGCCTTTTAGCACGGTGCTTCCGGCATCTAAATGACGGTCAATGGTGTAACCATTCAAGTCAAGGGTTACGTTTTTCCCTGATGGAACAACGATTGCGCCTTTTGTCCCTGAATAGGTGATGTTTTGGGTCAGCGTAATATTGCCGCCAATTTGAAAGGCGTTGTAAAGTTGATCCCATGTCGTGATTTGTGCCTGAAGCGCGTCAATGCCTCCAAGCCATGCCATCGCAAGAAGGATGGCTGAAAATCTTAGATTCTTGAACATCATAATTTTGATTTAATGGTTTTTTGATTCGGTTTTCATTGCGACTGTTCACAATGTTTATATCAGTAACATTCTGGACGGAATTATGTTCAATGCAATCATGCCAATTCCGTCAGTGATGGTTTGTGCCAAACAAAAAGGGAACAGCTTTAAAACTGTTCCCTTAATGTTGGTGACAATGTGAATGTTGCTTTATCTGACGATGCTCAACCGCTTTGTGCTGATGCCTTTGCTTGTGGCGATGCGAATCAGGTAAAGGCCAGAACCGAATTGCGACAAGTCAAGTTCTGTTTCGTTGCCTGCTGCATTAGAATCATATACGACTTGCCCGATGGCGTTAATTATGGCAATGTGTCTCAGATCGTTAGCCTTAACGGTGATAAATCCCGTACTTGGATTTGGATAGACTTTGGCATCAATTTCATCGTAAGTTTCCGAAATTTCGGCTATGTCTTCCAAAAATGGCAAAGTGATGAAATCAATCCAAACACAGTCTTCGCCAGACGATTGAATCATATCCTTGGCATACGACCATTTGTAAGTGTGAGTACCGGCCAATACAGGAAAAGAGGCGCGTCGCCAGTCTTTAATGCCCGACCAAGTGCCATTTTCTTCATCGTCAATATAAAAATGCAACTGATCGCAGTCTTCTTCGCTCGAAGTCTTGTAATAGAAGGAAATGCTGTCGTCGACAACGGCTTCGTGGTTGAGAATCAAATCGGTGTGGCGTTGGCCTGGGATGGCAGCCGATTTCATGCAGTAGTTGCCTTCGAATGGATTATCGGTGCAGATTGTCCATGGAAAAGTTGCGTCGTTGGTCCAGACTTCGCTTAAAGTGCCGCTTTCAAAATCTTCGATAATAAGGGCGATACGCAGAATGAATTCCTTTTCCGCCTGATAGCTGCCTGAGTTCACCTTGAGCGTGACAGGACACAGGAAGCAGTCGGGCGTGTTGGCGCTGATACTGATGTCGAAAACCACGGTTTCGCTTTCGTTCACGCCGACTGATTCAAAGAAGTTCGGGTTGGTGGTGACGGTGACGTGGCTGTTAGGTGAATTGAGTTCGGCGATGGTTTGTGCTGCATTGGAATGGCCTTCGTTGAGGAAGGTGAAAGTTAGTCGCGCGGTTTCGCCGGCATCCAAACGGCCATTGCCGTTGCCTTGTAGTTCTGTGATGGTCATGCCGCCGATATTGAAGATGGGGGCGTAGGCTTTTTCGTGGAACTTGGTCGTGTAGGTGTTGCTGCCGTTTGCCACGTTGATGAGAAAAACATTTTCCGTCTTGTCGGGAACATTGTTGGCGGTTTTCACGGTGAAGGCATTGCTGACTGTCAAGGTCTGGTTGGGTGCGATGCTGCCGAATTGTGCTGTGCCGTTGGTAATATTAATAAAAGGTGAATCGCTTGTCAGGTTGGCATTGAAAGCGTTTATGGTCTCGTTGCCGATGTTTTTCAACGTGATGTCGAAAGTAGCAGTTTCATCGAAATCGAGTTGACCGTTGCCGTTGGCATCATGAAGGTTTTTTGCTTCGTAAACGATGTAAGGTCCGCCAGCCGTCACTACTTTGATAGGTTCTTCAAAACGGAGGTAATTCTGTCCGGTGCAGACCAAATGCAATTCGGTTGATACCGCTTGCGGTGCTATGTTAAGGTGCAAGGCGTTTCCATTACTTTGCCCAACGGCGAGAATTTCCCATTCTCCATTGGCGTTTTCCTTGGTCACGCTGACGAAACATTCGGCTGGTGCTGTGACGTCGATGCTGCTTGTGTTGTTGAAAATCACTTGCGGATAGGTGACGGCCATTTCCTGTGGCACTTCGTTATAAAGGCGCAGGAAAGCGTCGCAATGTGCGGTGAACATTTGGTAAGTGACTTCCTTATAGTAAGGTAATGAAGGCCAGGAACTTTGGTAGAGGAAATGTTTGCCGGCCACGCTGCCGAAGGCAGGGAACCAGTTGCCACTGTAGTTGGCGTATGGACCGTAGGTTGGCATGAAATTAGGATCGAAGAGGTCGAAAGCACCCCAAACGAAACAGTCGTTCACGTAGGAGTAGGACACTTGGGTGGGGCAAAGAACACCGACGGCTCCAGCAGGCTCTCCGTCGTAAGTGTGGCGCATGAAGGCCTCGGCGAAACAGCGCGATTCGTGATTGAATCTTCCCGTGAGGCAATTGATGGAGAATACGAAAGGTAATTTGCCCACGTTGGTCAATCCATCGATGTAGGGAATGCGGAAAGCAGGCTCGCCCCAACCTTCTTCGGTGCCGTGGTCGCGGTGCTGCACGATGAAGGCACCCGTGTTGATGGCTGCTGCTATTTGCTCGGGCTCGCCATCGGTCCAGCCGCCCAATTCGGCGGGACTGGCAGGAATGTATCCTGTCCCGTTCGGGCCGAAATAGTTGACGACATCGGCGGTGTTTTCAGCTGTCGACCATTGGTCATTCGGCAAACCTTGATAAATGGCGTTGATACGGATGGTCTCCTTGCCGTTTTTGCGGAAATAGCCGCCTATGACTTCCGAACAGAGCTGGAACCAGCGTGCAGTTTGCCAGCCCAAAGCCGTTACGGGATTGTGGTAGAAACTTTCATCCATGCAGGGATTCGTCTCATATTCAATCTGTTTGCCGACTAATACGGGCAGTTCGTCGGCATTGGCTGCAACCAAACGCGAAAAGGCCATATCAGGCAACAAATCGCCATTGACATCGGCGTAGGGATTGTCGGAAATGCAGGTGTTTTGTTCGGGGTGGCTGACGGTTTGTGCAGGAATACCTTGCGTCATGTCGGTGTTGTGGTCGGCCATGAAACAAACGGCCACGGGGGCAATCTCCCATGTGTTGTAAGCGTTGTGGAGCCAAGTTTCAAGTTGCGCGATGGAACTGACGCCCATTTCGTCCAAACGGTAGACCTCGGTAATGATGCCTTGCTTGGTGCGCAATTCCTTGAGTTGATTGGCAAACGGAGTCCAAGCGCTGTTATTCGGGGTAACGATGAGATATTCAGCGCCTTCCGCACCATCGCGAAGCCATTGCTCCATGCGGACGGAATAATCGATGACGGGTAATTGGTCGTAGTTCATCAGTTGCGAGGCGAGAATGTTGTCCCAACAAGGTGAACGTAGGCGGCTGTCGCCAAATTCTCCATTGCCGCCTTCAAAATGAAGGTCTAATTTTACATTTGAGTAAACCGTAAGTTCTTTTGTTACAGGATTGTACTGAAATGGAGAGATGGAAACGACTACGGCATCGACGCCACGCAAAGATGTGTTTTCCGAAATCACGAATGGGTTTTCCGGGAAATTGGCATTGGTGGTGTAAATCTTCTGGTCTTTCGTGAAATCCATGTTGGGTTCGTCGTTTTCGGCCTGAATTGCTCTTGCCGGAGCGATATTCACGTTTCGGATGGTCTCTTTTTCGTAGCTGACGACATTCAGCGTGGCTTTTGCGCCTTGCGGAATGGCAACGAAACGGCTCTCGACAGGTAAGTTCGGACAACCGGCATTGTTAGGCAGGAAAATGCCTTCCAGTTCAATTTCGGTCAAGTCTTCGCCTTTGTAATTCAAATGATTGAACGAAAAACTGCCGACATTGTAATTGATTTCAATGTTGCCTCTGGTCTTTTCGCCCAATGAAAAGCCTTTGCCACCTTTGGTGGGGTAGCTGAATGTTTGTGCCGTTGCCGATGCTATTGAAAATACGGCAAAAATTATGGCTGTGATAATCAGTGTGCTGTGTTTCATCTCGTGGATTGTTTATTTGATGATTGATATATGTTTTGCAAAAATAAAAACTTATATGTTACAACTTGTTTTTTTATGTGTTTTATTGATGACAATCAATTCCGATTGAATCGGCTTAACCTTTCCTGATAACTGCGAATATACATTCGTTTTGTCTTATCGTCTAAAAATGAGCGATTTGTAAATTCTGCTACCAGCGGTTGATAAGTGGAAAATAACTTTATGGTCTTTGAAATTTTGCTTTGGGCAACTCCGGTTTTTTGGCCGAACCTTATGAAGTCTTCCGAACAAGGGTGTCCTGTGTTGCGATAAGTCTCTGAGTGTTCATTCCTTGGCATCAAGCCGTCTTTCAAGGCAAAATCCGAATCGTTGACGTGGATTGATGTGTTCAGTAAGTCGTAAGCCGGTGTCAACACATAATCGCCATCAATGGTTTTCATCAGCGAGAAGTTTTTGAGATGAGCATCGCCATTGGCAAAAAGATAGTTGAATACGACTAAAGCGAAAAACTTAGGCAGTTCGATTTGCCATGATGAGACATAATGTTTCAAAGTGTTTGCAAGGTCTTCGTAACTGCCTGAATATTTGTTGTCTACAGGCATCTGCATAAGCGAACAGAAATCTTCCTGCTGGATTTTGTTTCCTTTGACATCATAATCGAAACGTTTTGTGATATAGGCGGCTTCTCCATCCTTGAAAAAGACCATTGCATTTTCTGCTGTCGTGATGCCAAACACTTGTCGTGCAATCTGCATGGTAAGATGCTCATTTGCAGGAATATGTTGCCTGAAATTCAAATGACGGTAATCGGGAGCAGGCTTGATGATATGGCTTCCGTGGCTTCCTTCTGGTGTAATGATGATTTTGCCTTTGCTAATGGTGGCGGAAATCTTTTCCTGTACACCTGAAACGGAAATTCTGTTGACTGAACTGATAAAGTTTTCGTTTACTTCATGATTAAAATCCATAAAAGGATTTACTTTCTTGCCGTCAAAGAGATGTTTTAGGCATATTGGGCTATAGGAGTCGTAACCTGTGGCTAAGGTTCCAGGGCAAACATTTATCGTTCTCATATTCTTTTTACAGTTACGGCTCCAATCGTGTCGGCGTAGGCCGTAGCCAACAGTAAGCCAAATTCATCGTTTTCGTCTATTTTCATGGTTCGGCATTGCAAGGCCTTGTTGCTGCCTTCCGAAAGCATGTTGGCGAAGAAAGGGAATAGGGTGTATGATTCATAACGCCGTTGACTTTTGGGCAAAGTGAGGCTGATGGAAGGATTTTTTGGATTGGAGCAGTAAATGCTGTCGTATTCAAAAATGTACTTCCCGTCATCGGTTTCTGCCAGTTTCCCAGCCATTATGTCGTTGAGGTAAATTTCGGCTTGTCTCATTCTTCCACTCCTTTCACTTTTACAATGATTTCACAGCCGAGAATGTCGGCAATGTTGCTCAGTGTTTTAATTGATGGATTGGCTTTGCCTTGTTCCATGCTTCTGATAAATCTCAGGCTTGTGCCTGAAAACTCTGCCAGTTCGGCTTGCGTGATTTTCAAGACCTCGCGGCGTTCTTTTATGAAATTCATACAATTCATTGGGCAATATATTGCATATTTTCGGCAAAAATAAGGAAATATTATTGATTTGGAATGAAAAGGGGAAATATTTTGCCTTTTTAAAGACAAAATAAGCAGATGACCATACAATCATCTGCTTATTTCCTGTTTTTTATATATCTCAGTTTATCTCACCACCGTAACTTGCTGCGTGCCAATGCCGTTGGCCGTGATGATGCGGATGGTGAACAGGCCGGTGCCGAACTGCGAGAGGTTCAGTTGTGTTTCGTCGCCTTCAAATTCAGCATCGTAGACAATCTGGCCAAGCGTGTTTGCAATGATGATGCGTTGCATGGCTTCGGCCTTGATTGTGACGTTGCCATTGGTCGGGTTCGGGAAGATGGCGGCACCGATGGCGTTTTCTGCAACATCGGTTGAGTTTTTCACTTCGATGCTGAATGAGGTGCCTTCCACTTCGCAACCGATGTTTGGCGTGGCCGTCAGGACGACATTGCCCTTGAAGCCTTGCGCCCAGGTGATGTCGACGCTCTTGCCATCGTTGGCAGGAACCATTGAGCCCGCATCGGCTGGATTCATGTTCCAAATGGCTGGAACATCTTCTTCGAGTGTGTAGGTCGATGTTGGTGTGTAGTAAGCGTCAGGATTCAGGTCGCCGACAAGGGTGAGTGGCGTTTCGCCAATCACATTGACGGTCAGGGCGATGTCTAATGTTGCTTCACAGCCGTTGGCATCGGTGACTTTTGTGATAGTAGCGTTAATGTCGTCTTCAGGATTCAGATTGAGCGTGAATTGGTTGGCATCGGCAGTGAAATCGTCTATGCCTTCAGCACTGATGCTGAATGGTGCGGTGCCAGTCAGAGTCATGCCGAACGATGCGGTTTCACCTTCGCAAATGCTCAGTTCGTTGTCGGCAACTTGAAGCGTTGGCAAGGCATTAACGTTTACGGTGAAAGTGCGTTCGCCGGCTTCGTAATCGGTGGTGCAGGAAATGTTTGAAGCCCAGCCGATGTTGAATTCATGTGTCCCTGTTTCAAGTACACCTAAGTCAAGTGTGTTGGCGCCGGAATGGGCATTATTCGTTGTGCCGTTCATTCCGAAGGTGAATTCAGGCTGTGTGCCCCATGTTCCGGCAGAACCTGTCATGGTGAAGTTCATGATGGCGTTTTCGCCTTCGCAGATTTCTATCGACTCGCTGCTTAAAGTCATTTCTGGCATTGGGTTCATCTCAAACGGATAGTTGTAAGCCACTGGACCGCAGCCTTCTGATATTGCAATAGCGGTTAAAGTTGTGCCGTTTTCAATATCTTGAGGACCTGGTGTATAAGTCGTCGAGAGTTCGGATTCGTTTTCAAATGTTCCGTCACCTGAAGTGCTCCAAGTGAAGGATGTGTAGTCGCCACTGACTTCAACGCTAATTTCTTGCGGTTCGCTGACGGCGCAATAGGAATAGTCGGCGAGTGCATCCGAGATTTCCACATTTTCAGTGATAGTCACTGTCATGTCGTCGGTGATGGTTTCGCCTTGGCCTGTGATTGTGACGGTAAGCACTACGCTTCTAGCCTCAAGGTCTTGCGGACCAGGTGTATAAAGCGGTGTTGCGATGGTGGCATCGTTGAATGTGCCATCGCCGGCAGTTGTCCATGTCAGGTTGTCGTGATAAATGGCGTAGCCGATGATTTGGGCATCGCTGCCTTCGCAGGTGCTGACATCAGGACCTGCGGTGCCAGCCATGACCTTTGGCGAAGGCAACGAGATATAGTCGATCCAACAGCAGTCGCTGCCGTTGCTGACGCTTGTGTCTTTGGTATAAGTCCACTTGTAGGTATGTGTGCCGGCACTGACAGGATAACTTGCCAAAGTCCAGCCAACGTTGCCCGACCATGTGCCTTTTTCCTGATTGTCGATGTAGAAATGCATCTTGTCGTAATTTTGTTCTGATGAAACCTTGTAGTAGAATGATATTACATCATCGCTTCCGGCTTCGTGTGTGAGGATCAATTGGGTGTTGCCATTGTTGGAGATGCTTCCCGAGCGCACGCAGTATTCGCCTTCGTAAGGATCTTCGTTGACGAAACGCCATGGCTTTTGCGTGTCGTTGGTCCAGTCTTCGCTAAATTCGCCAGTTTCAAAGTCTTCGATGATGAGACCGACTTTGACGTTAAAGTCTTTGGAATCGCTGTAATTGCCCGAAATCACATTGAAAACGAGCGGGCAACTGTAACCCATTGGCGTTTCTTCGCTGACAGAAATGTTGTAAGTGGCAGTCAGCGTTTCTTCAGGGGCAACTGTTTCAAATTCGATTTCGTTTTCTTCAAAAGTGATGTATGGCGACAGCATGTTGAGCGTGGCTGTGGTTAATGCTGCATCAGCATGTCCCTTGTTTTCAAAGGTGAAATTGAGTTGAGCGGTTTCGCCGGCATCGAGGCGTCCGTTGCCGTTGCCTTCAATTTCGGTGATACTCATGTTGTTGATTTTGAACACGGGAGCAAAAGCTTTCATGCTGAAAGTGCTGACATAGCTGTTTTCGCCATTCACAACGGTAACTGTGAAAATGTTGTTTGTGTTGTCAGGAACATCTTCGCTGACTTTCATTGTGAAAGCGTTTTCAAGTGTCTGGGTTTCGTTAGGTGCCAGGCTGTTGTATTCGGCAGTAGTATTAATTAACGTGATGTCTAACGATTCGGTGTTGATGGTGGCTGTGAAAGCGTCCATGTTTTCGGAACCGACATTCTTCAGTGTCATATCAAGACTGATGGTTTCGCCGAAATCGAGTTGGCCGTTGCCGTTTTCATCGTTGATGACCTTGCTGTCGAAAACGATATATGGGCCGTCGGCAGGAATGACGTCCATCACGGCTTCGTAGCGCAGGTAGTTTTGACCTGTTGCCACAATATGAATCTGGGTAGGAGGAACTTGGGCCGGAAATTCAATGTTCATCGGGTCGCCAGTGCCTTCTGCCACGGCGAGGATTTCCCATTCGCCTTCTGCATTTTCCTTGACCAGACTGACTGTGCAGCCGTTAGGGGCTGTAACGGTGACTTCACTTAAACCGGCAAGTACAACTTCAGGATGGATGATTTCCATTTCTTGTGGGACTTGCGTGTAGATGCGCAGGAAAGCATCGCAGTGGGCGGTGAACATTGTGTAGGTAATGTCCTTGTCGTAATCGTTGTAAGGCCATGAGGTTTGGTACAGGAAATGTTTTCCGGCGACATTGCCGAAAGCTGGCATCCAATTATCGGATTTTGCAGCGTATGGACCGTATGTTGGCATGAAATCGCTGTCGAAAAGGTCGTAAACGCCCCAAACGAAGGCATCGTTCACGAAGGAATAGGAGACTTCGGTCGGGCAAAGCACACCGACGGCACCGGCATTTTCGCCATTGTAGGTGCGGCGCATCCAAGCCTCGCAGAAGCAGTCGGAACTATAGTTGAATTTGCCGGTCAAACAGTTGATTGACATGACGAAAGGCAGCTTGCCAACATTGTTGCATTGTGCAACGTGGTTGTTGCGCATGGCAGGTTCACCCCAGCCTTCTTCCAAGCCGTGGTCGCGGTGTTGCAGCCAGAAAGTGCCTTCGTTGATGGCAGTGACGACCTGTCCTGGTGAACCGTTGTTCCAATCGCCAAGTTCGTTTGGAGCTTGTGGAATGTAGCCGGTTCCATTAGGACCAAAATAATTGACGACATCGCTGGTGTTGGTAGCCGATGACCAGATTGAGCCAGGATTGCCGTCATAGATGCAGTTAATGCGGTTGGTATCGTAGCCCTTGCTGCGCATGTAGCCGCCGAACACTTCAGAACAGAGTTGGAACCAACGTTCCGTTTGCCAGCCCAATGCGGTGATTGGACGTGTGTAGAAGTTGGGGTCCATGTTCACGTTGGTGTATTCATATTCGATTTGCTTGCCAACGAAAACCGGCAGTTCGGATGCGTTTTGTGCAATCAGGCGGGAGAAAACCATGTCAGGCAGATTGTCGCCTGTTGGGTCGGCATAGCGGTTGTCGGTAATGCAGGAACCTTCGTAAGGATGTGGCACTGTTTCGGCTGGAATGTATTGGCTCATGTTGGTGCCGTGGTCACCAAGGAGGCAGACGGCAACAGGGGCAATTTCCCAAGTGTTGTAGGCATTGTGGAACCAAGCCTTCATTTCGTTGGTGCTGTTGGCCGGCATTTCGTCAAGACGGACGACTTTGGTGATGATGCCTTGTTTGGTGCGGAATTCCTTCAGTTGGTTGGCGTAGGGTGCCCACTCGTCGTTGTTAGGGGTGACAATGATGTATTCGGCGCCTTCGGCATCATCGCGGAGCCATTGCTGCATACGGGCCGAATAGTCGATGACGGGCAACTGGTCGTAGTTCATCAGCTCGGCGGCAAGAATGTTGTCCCAATAAGGTGAACGGAGTCGGCTGTCGCCAAATTCACCGTTGCCGCCTTCAAACTGAAGGTCTAACTTTACGTTGGAATAAACCGTAAGTTCTTTTGTCACAGGATTGTATTGGAATGGAGTGATGGAAACCACCACGGCATCGACGCCACGCAACGAAGTTGTTGTTGAAACCACGAATGGGTCGGCTGGATAGTTGGCATTGACGGCATACACTTTTTCATCCTTTATGTAGTTCATGTCGGGTTCTTCGGTTTCGGCCTGAATCCTGAGCGCCGGAGCAATGTTGACGTTCCTAATCACTTCCTTTTCGAAACTTACCACGCTCAATTTGGCTTTTGCGCCTTGAGGAATAGCGATGTAACGGCTTTCGGTCGGGAGGTTCGGGCAACCTGCGTTGTTGGGAAGCGTAATGGCGGAAATTGCTATTTCCGACATATCTTCGCCTCTGTAATTCAGGTTGTTGAAAGAAAATTCGCCGAGGTTGTAGCTGATGGCAACGTTTCCTCTGGTCTTTTCGGTGAGCGAGAATCCCTTTTCTCCCTTAATGGGATAAGTGAAGGTCTGCGCTGTGGCAAAGCCCGTCGTGAGAGAGAGCAATGCGATGGCTAAAATGCTAAAAAAACTCCTTTTCATGATTGTATGTGCTTGATTTGTTGTTATTTACAATTATCGAAAACGGCGGATAATGCTATCATCATCCGCCAATTTGTTTTCTGTTCCTTATATGAGTTTGTTTACAGTCAAATCTTTAAATCTTTGAATTTTTAAATCTTTAAATCTTTGAATTTTAAATCAATCATATTCTCCCCATCTCATGCAAGCACCCTTGAGTTGCTTCTTCAGAGGGAAAAGGATTGTGGCTTTGAGGGTGGCATCGGTGATGAAACGTTTGCCAAGCAAGGAAGGCTCGATGTAGCCTACACCCAATACATTTGGAACATTGGCATCCTTTTCGTCTTTGGTATAGCTGTTTATCAGATTGTAGTTGTATGAAGCGTCAACTTTGACGAGGAAATAGTAGTTGTTTGTGTTGATTGTGAAAAGCACGCCAACACCGCCAACTAAACCTACATTGAATTGTCTGAAGTTCGATTTGTTCAGGTCGGTTTGAACCAAGATGGAACTTGGATTCCCGTCGGCATCGAGTTGGAAATTGCCAAGTGAATCAAGAAGTTGACTTTCCATCTTCTCTGTTCCGCTTAAAGGAATTGAAATGCGTGGAGCTACGAAAACGTATGGCTTGATGCGGGCGTTTTGAGTGCTTGAAAGATAGTAGGTCACTGGAACCTGAATCTCAATTTGATTGTATTCGATGCTGAAGTTTTTCTGATAATCGCTTGAATATCCGTAAGCTATGGCTAATTGCTTAATCGAATTGTAGGTGAGTTTGGTTTTTCTCATGGCATAGAATCCTTCCAAACTGATTGACATTCTGTTGTTTAGCAGTCTTTCAACGGAAATTCCGAAAACAGGTCCTAATCCATCTGTGACAGGTTGCTCGAAATCGTTTTTCAGACCTCCTGTATGAATCCAGTGGGTGAGACTCAGACCGCCGGTGATGCCGACATTGTATTTGGCAACATTTGATGTTTTTCTTTGACTGGCAGATTGCAAAGGCTTGTTAAACTGTGCGTTAGCAGCTAATGTGCTGAGAACTAAACAGATTGTGAGTGCAATATATGATAATTTTTTCATGGAGTGATTCTTTATTCGTTGTCGTTGGATTCGTTGTCATCGGGTTCGTTGATGGGATGGGTGAGAGGATGGCCTTGGTTGTTGCAAATCCAAGCATCGCCGTAATAAGGCTGCAAGCCTTCCTCAATGGCTTGGTTCAAAACATCTCCTGTCTTAATGTAACCTATGCATTGCCTTCCCCAATAGAAATCGGTAATATTATCAAGTCCGTCGGCACTTTCGTTGTATTTGCCGGAAATGATGTTGGCGATGACTGGGCGGAAGTCTTTAGGAGTAAATGGCAAGGAAACAGGAAGTTCGTTTCTAAGCACTTGGTAGAAGAACATGGTGAAATAAGGTTTGCTTCCAATGATGTAAGTGTTCTTAAACTCATCTGTGTTGAAATTACCATCCTTGAAATAGTCCGGCGTCATATCATATTCTTTGAACTTATCGAAGTTTGAATGGAGGATTTGATATGTTGAGTCGTCGGTTGAGCATTCGTAGAAATACATGTTTGGAGCCGGTTGCATTAATCTGGAGTAATCGCACTTCATCACCGACCATATCTGGTCATAGAACGTGAGGCCATAGCTGCTTCCAATCGGACTTCCTTCCACGATGTTTTGGTAATTGCTTTCGGGCATGAAAATGGTCTTCTTTACAAACATGTAATCGGCCATGAATTCACCATCGATTTTTGGCGGTTCGGTGCCATAGTGGAGTGCGCCCATCTGGTTCATGTGCCGAAGCAAAATGTCGGGCATGAACTTGTTGATGTCAGGGATTTCCTGGGTGATGTAAATGATTGTCGAGTCACTTGGAATTTTGTGGCCGAGCGAATCAGTCACATATTCTCCATCCTCATTCTTCAGGAATTCTTCCTTGAGACAAGAACTGAAAAAGCCCGTGAGGAAGAGACCTGCTGAGACCAAAATTAACGTCGTGCTGAGAGACCTTCTTTTCATAGTGTTGAGTTATTTAGGTGCTTTGCGTACTATGTTTGAAATAAAAATTTGGCAAATTTAAAAACTTATTTCTTTCATTGGCTTCGTTTGTCCGATATTTTTGTCAAAAAAGTTGTTTGATGCGCTGAAAACGGCTTTCGAAACGTTTTTATTGCGTAATAATCAGCCGATGCAGACTTTTCGGGTGATGATTTTCCCCTTGTAGTTGAACACGAAAAGGTAAATTCCAGCGGTTTGCCGTTTCATAGTGTAGCGGTAATTGTTGGTATTGGTCATGAATCTGTCGATGAGTGTTCCCGACATGTCGTAGACCGTGACCTCTGTGCTACCGTCGGTATTGAAAAACTGGAGGTTCATTTCTCCGTTGTTTGGGTTCGGGACAACACGGATGTCGGCTGCATATTCGGCTTCGTCGACTCCGAAGAATGAGCATACCAACCAGTTTTGGAATAGGATGCCCTGCTTCTCGCATTCGTTGTAGGCTGTGGCATTTATGATGATTCTGCCCGGAACATAATTGAAGACAGAAAGTTCGGCCGACCATACAATGCTGTCTTTGTCGACGAAAGGTTCAAGAACCCAGTCCACCGCTTCGCCTTCTTCGGAATGTATGCTCCATACGACTGAGTCCCAATGGCAGTATGGGTTTTTGTCCTGAATGCTGTAGGTGTAGGTGAAGATTTGAAATTCAGTGGCAGTAATCACCTGATGGGCTGCAAGCGTGTCGTGGGCGTAGATTTCTTCGCCAGGGTTGCCCCATGCGGAAGGTGTGTAGTTCATGTGAAGTTCAAGATGTGCGATTGAGTCACAGCCGAACTGAGAGGTCAGATTTGCTGAATATGTGCCGGGAATCGTATAGACCTCACCGTTCCAAGGGTGAGTGTTGCAGCCGGATGCTTCTTCCGTGGGGCCATCAACGACATCTGATAAATTCACTTTTGCAATTACAGTGCTGTCGCATCCGTCGAATGTCTGGAATTTTTGTATGTATTCGTGATAGCCGGGCTCGTCTTGGTATTCCTGGCCGTTCCAAGTGAAAGTCCCGCAGACAATGGTGTCGAAAGCAAAGGTTTGCGGATGCCCGAAGGTGAGGTTGAGGGTCACGATGCTGTCGCAGCCTTGTGTCGAGACATATTGTTTTTCGTAGGTTCCAGGTTGGCTGTAGGTGCTGCCGTCCCAATAATATGAGCTTTCGCAGCAATGTTCATTGAGAGTTTTGGTTATTCTGTCGCTGACGGTGAGTGTAATCGTGGCAACGCTGTCGCAGCCGAAAACGTTTGGCAATTCATGGTGGTCGCTGAAGGTTCCAGGGTGGTCGTATTGAATGACAAAACCATGTCCTGTATAGGTGTCGGAATGGCCGCGCCAGCATGTGCTTTCATCGAAATGGACATGATCTGGTTGCCTGACGGTGAGGTAGATGAGCAGACTGTCCTGACAGTTCGAAAACGTCGGGTTGGCCTGTGCTGTGCCTAAGATGGTGTCTTCCAGAATTTGATGAACCGATAAGCCATGGTCGTAATAGCCATCGCCGTAGCAGAGTTCATCGTAAATGGGCGGGAGGTAGTTCTGCCTTACATCAACTAAGAATGGTATGGTTTCGGTGGCGCTGCCATCGCAAGTGCCGCCCTGCACGGTGACAATGAGTTTGGCATTGTAAAGTGACTTGTTGCTGTAAGTATGGGTGGCAGGGTTTTGAGTGCTTGTTGTGCCGTCTCCGAAATCCCATTGCAAACTGTATTCCTGATAGTTGACTTCTGCCGAGAAGGTTGCGGATTCATCAACGCAGTAGTGGAAAGTCTCGTTGGGTTTTACCTCAATGCCGTTGATGGTGGTGTTGCATGTAAGGTCTGAGGCGTTTGAACCGACTAAATAGGCATAGCCTTTGGCAGCACCGAAGCCGTATATGTGGGCGTTGAATCCATTGATGCAGGAAAGGTGATGTACGGCATTTTCTATCTCAATTCTTGCATAGCTGTATGCTTCGTTTCCCGACACCTGTCGGAAAAGCAATGGTGAAATCAGACTTCCATCAAGGTAAACTTTATTAATATCTTCTGTGTTGATGATGATGTTGACGTAATGGTGAGCAATGTTGATGTGCGGGTCGTCGAAAGTCGAAAAAGTGACATCATTGATGCGCTGCTCTATGGGGGCAATCCATACTACCGAAGGGTCTCCGTTAGTGCTGTTTCCCCAGAAATCTCTTTCACAAGAAGTGTTGTATAGGAACACAGCACTCGGTCCTGATGCTTCCAGATAGCAGGACTTTTCATTTTCAGAAAGAGGGAAAATGAAGGATTCGTTTGACTGAAGCGTGCATAGCGTTTCTCCGTTTTTGAGTATGGCATTGTTGTCAACGGCGGAAGTGATTTTAACATAATCTTCATCGCGATCCAACGATTGTGTGACAACGAAATTTTTACCCCAAGCGCGTATCGGCATGGCTTGCTCGAAAATGTGATCGAAACTGTTCTTGGTTCTTGGAATGCAAGTGACGGTGTTGCCGTTGAAGACGGCGATTTTTTTGCAATCGCGAGAAGTGACAAGGGTGCCGCTCAAATCGCGTTGGGTTCCGTTTAAAGTTGACCTGACTTGGTAGGCTTGGCCTTTGTTCAAAGTAACGCTGAATTCTTCGCCGGCAGGTCTGCCTCCCAATGTCGGCACTGTGGGTGTGATGTCGATAGTCGTATTGTCTTCTGTGGCAATGATGACAAAGGCACTCGTCTGGTGACTGTTCACATATTCGCTTGTAGAGGTGTTTGTGGATTGGTCGTAGGTTTGGATGAGATAGCTGTCAGCCAATCCCTCAATTGGCAAGACGTATGAGGCATCGAAAGAAACGTGTGCTATATTGGTGCAGTAAACTGATACGGTATCGGTAGTCTGAATGAGAATGCCCTTGTTCACGATTCGTTCATAAACCGTTGCTTCATGATAGGCTTCCTCTTCCGGAATTTCAACGGTGGTTATGTCGTTGGCCCTAACATTGAATTGGTAATTCCATCCTGTATTTGGGTTGCTGACAGTGCCGCTACAGTCATGTTTGGCGCTGATGAGGACTTGTGTGAGAATCCAGTTGCCGTGCGGAGCATCTGGGTGGTACTTGTATCCGTTTGCCATGAACGAAACCCAGAATTCCTTGCCTTGTGTGGATATGGTTTGGGCTTTTGCCGTTTTGAAACTGACGAAAATCAATGCCGTGACAACCAAAAGTAATTTGACCTGTTTATTCATTTTTATTGAAAAATTAGGTTTGTTTTTCATATATGTTTGTTTTACAATCAGATATAATCTGATGGTGAAGGACGTATTTGGTCTGCTAAGATAAACAAAATACGTTTTCTGTCGAAAAAATGAAATAAAAAAAGCAGCCGAAGCTGCTTTTTAAAGGATTTGCTGTTTTTAGTCGGACAGCGTTTATTTATTGATGATGACCTTCTTTGTCACTGTGCCTTCCTTGCCGGAAATGACAAAGTAATACATGCCGTCGGAGAAGTCCTTCATGCTGTATTGAAGGGTGTTTGGTCCGAAGCTGTTGTAGGTGTTGAAGTTGTCAACCAAGTTGCCTTTCATGTCGTAGACCTTGATGTTCACGTTTCCGGTGAGGTATTCGAAGTTCAAGGTCATCTGTCCGTTGTTCGGGTTTGGAATGATGTCGACGGAGACGCGGTTTTCGATTCCTTCTTCAACACCGTAGAATGAGCATTCAATCCAATGTGTGCGCGTTACGCTTCCGCAACGGTTGGAGGCTGTTGCCGTAAGGTAAATCCTGCCTTCAACATAACGGAAAACGGTAAGGTGCATGAGTTCACCGTTGCCTTCTGTTTCCATGTCCCAGTCAACATCGTTGCCGTATTGGTCTTTCAGTGTCCATTCCACCTTGTTCCAATGGGATTGTCCTTGTTCTTGGATTGTGAAGTCGTAAGTGTTGATTTGGAACTCGCTGGCCGTGATGACGGTGTGTGTAGCAACGCCAATGTTTACATCAGGCGACATGATGGAATCGCTTGGAGTTGGTGTGTATTCAAACTGAACTTTCAGGCTCACGATACTGTCGCATTCTTGGCTGTTTTGGTAAATTCTTTGGTACGTTCCTGATTGTGAAACTGTTTCTCCTCCAAGATAGGGTTGACCCTGATAGGTGTAAGTGTTAGGGTCGTATGTCTTTCCCTTTGGATCCCAGAAGAAATTATCGCAAGAGTTTGCTTCATCGTAGTCTGGTGCCGTAACATCGTTAAGATCGACCATTTCTTCGTCGTGTTCGGTGATGGTAAGGTTCAGGACGTATGTGTCCACGCCGCAGTCGAAGTTAGGTGCGGTTGTCGGGAAGGTCTTTGTGTCGGTGCATGTCTGTGTGTAAGTCAGACCGTTGACAGGCCAAGTGTAGGCATCGCAACTTGTCACATTATCTTCCTGATAGTAGTTTTCATGGAAACGTACTTTCAGGCGGTATTTGAAATCGCAGCCACCTGTCGGGTCGGGGAGAATCACTTCGTCCTCAGCATCGCTGGTGTAGGTCTGACCGTTTTTATCCCAAGTATACTCAGGTTGTCCTCCGTATTCGTAGCAGATGTATTTTTCTTCAACAGGAGGCATCTGGTATTCGCCTACGCTAAGGATAAGCTTTTCGACTTTAAGGCATCCGTGATTGTCGATGGTATCGAAAAATGCGATGTCACCGTCGTTGTGATACAATGTGCCGTGGAAATTGTAACTCTGGTTAATGCAAATTGACGGGTCGACAATGGTCGTGTCGTTGGCAGGATAAACGGTAAGGTCAAGTCTGATGATGCTGTCGCAGCCGTGAACAGTCTGAAGCACTTCGTAGGTGCTGGATGGTGAGCAGTTGCTGTAGTAATCGTGGCCAAAGAAAGTGTAGTGTTCACCGTAGCAGATGTGTTCGGTGATGATGTCTTCGTCGTATGTCTCGTAGTGTTGCAAGGTCAGGAAAACAGTGCTGTCGCAGCCAAAAACGTTGGTGGTGGTGTGTTGGTAGGCTCCGGGTTCATTGAGGTCTTGGCCGAAGAAATCGTAGGTTTCGTCGGGGCAGATGCTGATGTTCGGGTGTGATTCGCTGGTTGGATGAACGATGATGTTGACTGAAACGTTTTGTGTGGTGTAGCCGTCGCTCACCTGACAGGTATATTGTGTGGTTCCGACAGGAGGATTGGCGACCGGATTCTGAATGTTCGCGTTGTTAAGTGTGTTGGCTGGCGACCATGTGTAGGTGTAGTTGCCTGTGCCACCCGATGGCTGGGCGTGCAAGGTCGTTGATTCGCCTTCGCAAAGTTCGTATGCGTCGGCAGTGGCCATGGCTGTCATGCCGGAGCCTTCTATGCTGACGGTGACTTGTGCCGAGCTGCTGCAACCGCCTTGTGGGTTGGTGATTGTGACGGTGAATGTCGTGGTCTCTTGCAAACCAACGGTCATCGTGTTTTGTGAGTTTGGATTGAGCACTTTGTCGGCAGGAACCCATTGGAAGTTGAACTGGCCGCCAACACCGGCACTGGCCGAAAGCTGTGAAGATCCGCCATACATGACCACTGCTGGATTGGCCGAAGCTGAAGCCTGTGGAGCAGCATACACCGGAACGGTCTGTGTCTTTTGGCTGGAACACGTTCCGTTAGGATTTCTGACGGTGAGCTGAACGGTGTAGTTGCCAGCTTGGGCGTAGGTGTGTGAAGGGTTCTGCTCGGTGCTGGTGCCGCCGTCGCCAAAGTTCCATTGGTATGTCATCGGCTGACCCGATGGGTTGTTGGTGGAAGTGTTCGTGAATTGGGTCGGATTTCCTTTGCAGACTGATGTGAAATTGAAATTAGCCGTCGGCTGTGGATTGACGACGACTTCAGTCGTTGCATTATTGGTATGTGAACCAATGGTAATGGTGCATGTATAAGTTCCGGCCATGGCCATGGTGCAGTTCGGACGTGTCGGGTTCTGCTGGGTTGAACTGAATCCTCCTGGTCCCGTCCAACTGAAGGAGGCTCCGGCTTGTCCGTCTGAATTAGCTGTCAAACTGATGGTCTCGCCAACGCAATAAGGACCGCCGTTGTCAACCAATGGAGGCAGAATGCCGCAGTTGGTAGTGCCGGTGCCTGCCACTTTACTAAAAGTAATGTTACAAGGATCGTTGGAGTAGTTGGTGATGACGAGTATGAAGTAGTCGTTGTGTTGGGCCGTTGAAGGAATCAAACAGTGCTCGGTAGCGGCAGCTGAATAGGAGCAGGAAACAACTTTGTTGGAAGTCAAGCCGTTCGGACATGGTGTGTGAGGGTCAGTGAATGGTCCCCAGCAGCAGAAGTCGATGTCTTCGCCAGGAGTACTATACATGTAAATGTCGATGTTGCCGGGATTGTCGATTTGCATATAGTACCATGCTGGATTTGGTGTGCTGTATAAGCAATCGTAGTCAGGTCCTGATTCGCCTGAACCAGCATTGACACCGGCGGGAAACTGGTAAGCATCCTGGTCGGTGCAGAAAGGATCGGCGTTGGCGCAGGTGTTGTTTTGCCTCGACCTGACGTAATAGTCCATCATCAGCGATGCAAACATTTCTGACGGGATGAAGGCCTTGTATTCGCAGGCTACATCAGCGGCAACAGCCTTATCCATCTGTCTGAAGGCTGTATTGTTCTGATGACAGAAATCCAAGAAACTGTCTTCCAGATTCATGCCTTCAAAGGCTTCGTTGGCATTGATGAGGAAAATGCCGTTTTCTTCGCTTGCCTTGACATCGAAACGACTGTCATTGACAAGGTTGTAGATGAAAAAGACACGTTCATCGAAGAGGTCAATGTCTGTAATGTCAAATTCAATCGTCTCCTGATTGTAGACTGTCCTTGAATTCTGTGCAAAATACCGCATCGGCAATGTCAGCAGCATGGCGCCGATTAAGAGAAGTTTCGCAATCCTGTTCATGTGATAAAGTATTTAATAAACGTTTATTTAATTGATTTTCAATTGTGTTTTCTAAAGTAAACAGCAATCCATAATAATTCAACCGACAAATATAGGAATAATTTTGAACTTTTAATGAAAAATGCTGTTTTTTTCACTTTTTTTCATTTCCCGATGTTTCTGTACAGAAAAGGCTGCCCGTATGAGCAGCCTTTTTCAATTGATTCGGACAAAGTGTCGTGTTAGGATTATGGAATGAGCTTATTGTGTCACAACGACTTTCTTTGTTACGGTGCCTTCCATAGCCGAGAATACGAAGAAATACATGCCGCTGGCATGGCCTTTCATGTTGTATTCCATGCTGCTTTGACCGACTTGATTGTAGGTCTCAAAGTTGTCGATCATGTTGCCCTTCATGTCGTAAACCTTGACGTTGACTTTGCCGGTGAGGTGCTCGAAATTCAAGGTCATTTGTCCGTTGTTCGGGTTTGGAACGACATCGACGCTGGCTTGGTTTTCGCTTCCTTCCTCTATGCCGTAGAAAGTGCATTCAAGCCAATGGGTCACTGATTTGCTTCCGCAGTCGTTTGTCACTGTGGCAGTAAGGTAAAGTCTGCCTTCAACATAACGGAAAACGGTGAGGTGCAGAAGTCGGCCATCGCCTTCGGTGTCTAAAGTCCAGTCAACATCGTTGCCGTATTGGTCTTTCAGAGTCCAAGTCACCTCGTTCCATATAGAGTGTCCTTGCTCCTTAACGATGAAGTCGTAGGTGTTGATTTGGAATTCGCTGGCTATGATGACGGCGTGTGTGGCTTCGCCAATGCTTGGATCGGGCGACATGATGGTGTCTGATGGACGAGGTGTGTATTCGAATGTTGCGTTTATCGTGACCACGCTGTCGCATCTGTGTATGCTTTCGTAGATTCTTTGATAGGTGCCATCCTCGGAAATGGTCTCTTCGTTGTAACCGGTAAAAGGCTTACCCATTGAAGGCCACGAATATTCGTCGCAGGTGTTAATTATGATTGTGCTGTCGTAGGCTTGGTTTAGTGTGAGATGGAGGCAGACAAGGCTGTCGCAGCCGAATTGTGTATGGTCCATGTGCTCCTTGTAGGTCTCGGTATTGAACGTTTCTCCATAGAAAGTATAGGTTTCGTCGGGGCAGATTGCAGGATAGAGGTGTGTCGGCTCAGCGTTGGGGTTGACCAAAATCATTACTTCGACATCGCGGGTAGCCATGCCGTCGCCTACATGGCAGGTGAATGTGTTGTTGCCGACGTTTGGTGAGGCCACTGGGTTTTGTATGCTGGCGTTGTTGACCAATTCGGCTGGCTCCCAGCTGTAGGTGTAATTGCCTGTGCCGTTTGTGGGGTAGGCGTGAAGGGTGGTTGATTCGCCTTCGCAGAGGATGTATTCATCAGCAGAGGCGGTGGCGGTAAGGCCTGAGCCTACTTCAATGGTGATGTCGTCGAAGCCAGTGCAATGGGTGCCGCCGTTAGTGTTGATGACGGTGACGGTGAATAGTTGCGTGCTGGTTAGCACAACGGTCGTTGGATTCTGAATGTCAGGGTCGGAGACCATGTTTTCGGGTTCCCAGTGGTAGCTGAAAGTGCCTTGCACACCCGGGTCGACGTTGAGTTGTGTGGTGGATCCGTAGTTGACGTATGTCGACTGTGCTGAAGCCGTCGGTTCAGGCGTGGCGCTGACGATGACTTCGGTGGAGGCGGTGGTGGTCTCTGTGCCTACGGTGGTGGTGCATGAATAAGAGCCTGCCATGGCTACAGTGGCGTTTTCGCGGATGGGGTGTGGCAGCGTCGAAGTCCAGCCATCAGGTCCTGTCCATTGGTAGGTGCCGTTTGGCTGTTCGTTGACGTCAAGCTGGATGGTTTCGCCGTCGCAATAAGGGCCATCGTTGGTTACGATGCCTGGCAGAATGCCGCAGTCGGTTTCACCTGGGCCGCTGTCAGGAGTCTTGGAGAAACTGATGACACAGGGGGCTTGCGAATAGTTGGTAATCATCAGAATGTAATATTCGTCAACTTCAGGCAAATGGTAGTTGATGTCTCCATGTCCAGTGTTGTGTTGATGATCACCTTCCTCGTAACCGAGAAAACAATCTTCTGTGTAGTGAGCCGAGTAGCAACAGTCGATGATCTTGCCGCTCGATAGGTTGGAACATGCCGAGTGATCCATCACTTCATCTTCCGTGTAAGGTCCCCACATGCAGAAGTCAATGTCTCTTTCAGTGCCATAAGTTGGGTCTCGACCTTCCATGTGGATGATGAACTGTCCACCCACGCGAATCTTCATGTGGTAGAATGAGGGGTTGTAAGAATTTCCTATGCAGCCATCGTCCATGCCGGGTTCATGAGCTGTGCTACTCGTGTTCGCAGCTTCAAATGTGATTGTTTCATGAGTGCAAAAAGGCAGCGAGCTGGCGCAGGTTTCATTGTCGACGCGGCTTTGGCGAAGGAACCAGTCCATCAGGATGGAAGTCATGTCGGCACTGGCAATGCCGCTTTTCCATTCTGTCATGTGATCGTCGATGTCAGTCTTGCTGAGCAGAGCGAAGTCGGTAAACTTGGCATTATAATATGCATCAAAAGCATCCGACAAGTCTGTGCCGTTGTCGGCTGGGAAGATGAGGTACATGCCATCGTTCTCATCTTGAACGATGGAGAACTGCCCGTCGTGTTGCAGGTTGTACATGAGATAAATCCTGAAACGAATGTCTTCAATCTTGCTGAAATCGAGGGAAATGCCGTCGTTAGCGTAGCTTTCGTAAGGCGTTTGTGCCTTGGCACCAAAAACAGCTAAGAAGAATAATACGATGAAAATGTGCTTTTTCATAAATGTATAATTATATTACGTCCGCAAAAATACGATTATTTTCAGAAAAAAAAGAAAAAAGGTGTTTTTGTGGTGAAATTCTTTGCATAAACGGAAAAAGGCTGCCTCAGGAAGCAGCCTTTCGCGATTTTTAGACGCGATGAATCGCGTCTCTACTTATACGATTCCCGTAAATCCCATGAATGCCAGGGCAAGGATGCCAGCGGTAATCAGGGCGATAGGGGTGCCTTTCATGCTTTCCGGAACTTCCATCAGTTCAGTGTGTTCGCGCACGCCGGCAAAGATAATCAGTGCCAGTGCGAAACCGCAGGCAATGCCTGCTGCATAAACGACGGACTCGCCCAAACTGAGCATGTGAGCCACGCCGCCATAGTTGAACTCTTTGGTGACTACGGTCAGCGAAACGCCCAACACGGCGCAGTTGGTGGTAATCAAAGGCAGGAAAACGCCTAATGCCGTATAAAGTGAAGGACTGATTTTCTTCAGTATGATTTCAACCATCTGCACCAATGCGGCAATGATAAGGATGAACGCTATGGTTTGCAGAAATTCAAGTCCTAAAGGGAGAAGAATGTACTGGTTGACAAGCCATGTGACTAAGGTGGAGAGCGTCAGCACGAAGATGACGGCTGCACCCATACCCAATGCGGTTGAAGTCTTCTTCGAAGTGCCCAAGAAAGGACAGATGCCTAAGAATTGCGAGAAGATGACGTTGTTGACCAAAATGGTCGAAAGTATGATGATGAGGTATTTCATGGCCGTAATTATTTGGATTTCTTCAAGTTGTTGACAATAGCGATGACGAAGCCTAAGACGATGAACGCGCCTGGAGGCAGGATGAACACCAGAATCTTGGCAGTTTCAGGCAGAATGGCAAGGTTGAAAATGGAACCGTTGCCTAAGAATTCCCTGATGCAGCCCAAAACGGTGAGTGAGCAGGTGAAACCTAAACCCATGCCGAGACCATCGAGCAGTGAAGGCCAGACTGGGTTCTTCGAAGCGAAAGCCTCAGCACGGCCCAACACGATGCAGTTCACCACAATCAATGGAATGAAAAGGCCTAATGTCTCATAAATGCTTGGAACGTAGGCTTGCATGACGAGTTGAACGACAGTCACGAAGGATGCGATGACCACGATGAAGCAAGGAATACGCACCTTGTCGGGAATGAAGTTCTTCAGCAGGGAAATGAAGATGTTCGAAAGGACAAGCACGAATGTGGTCGCCAAACCCATCGACATGCCGTTGATGGCGCTCGTGGTGGTTGCCAAAGTCGGGCAGCAGCCTAATAACAAAACTAAGGTCGGGTTTTCCTTCAGTAAACCTTTGGTGAAAGTCTGTAAATTGTTACTCATTTTCAGTTCCTCCTTCCGTGATTTCTGTTGTTTCTTCATTATCGGTGATTTCTGAAACTGTGTCTGCCGAAGTATCGGCTGTTTCGGAAACCTGTTTTACAAATTGTGCCTTGTTGGCTTCAAAACTATCGCAGGCAAGCTTGACGGCTTCGGTGAAAGCGCGTGAACTGATGGTGGCAGCGGTAATGGCATCGACATCGCCACCGTCTTTCTTAACCATGAGATTGTATGCGTTAGGATTTTTGCCGTTGAATTGATCTTTGAATTTAGGTGTTGTCATATTGGCACCCAAACCAGGGGTTTCGCTTTGCGATAACACCGAAATCTTGTTGATGGTGCCATCGGCAAGCACACCGACCATAAGTTCGACTTTGCCGCCGAAACCATTATTCGAGAAAGTCTTGATGGCTGCACCAATCAGCTGGTTTTGTGCATCGTAAGCGCAGTTATAAGTCAATCCGTCGATTTCAGTCACTTCTGTCGTTGCAATTTCGACATTAGTCTTCAGAACTTCTTCGATGGCGGCCTGGTTTTTCTTCAGGTCAACTTCAGCGATGGCATCTTTGGTGATTGAATACACGAAGCCAAGAATGCCGCCCGTGACAACCGTAATGACTAACAGGCTGACGAGCATGTTTTTAAGTGTGGATTCTCTTTTTGCCATGGCTTATTGTTTTTTAGAAGGTTTGACAACACCAAAACGATAGGGCTTGAAGGCCTTGTTGATAAGCGGCGTAAAGGCATTCATGATCAGGATGGCGAAGGAAACGCCTTCCGGATAAGCACCCCACAGACGGATGATGACCGTAATGGCACCGATGCCGAAGCCGAACAATAGTTTGCCGCGAATGGTCATTGGCGAAGTCACCATATCGGTTGCCATGTAGAAGGCGCCGAGAATCAGACCACCGTAAACGAGGTGATAGACAGGTGCGATGTAAGTGGTGGGGTCGATGAGGTGGCAGATGCCGGCAAAGATGAAAACGGTCAGCAAAATGCTCAGAGGAGTGAAGATTTCGATGACACGGCGGCAAATCAAGTAGATGGCACCGATGAGCAGGGCGATGGCGCAGACTTCACCGAATGCACCGCCGCGGTTGCCGAGAACCATGTCCAAGAGTTCGGGATTATTTGTGAGACCTTCTTCTTTGAGTATGCCCAATGGTGTAGGACCAGTGACGGCATCGGCGAAGAAACCATTTTGGAAAATGGGTTGTGCCTGAGGCCAAGTGGTCATGGCAGCAGGGAAGGAAACGAGCATGAACACACGACCAACCAATGCTGGGTTGAACGGGTTTTTGCCTAAACCGCCAAAAGGCATCTTGGCAACGCCAATGGCAACGATTCCACCAACCACCACCATCCAGATGGGAAGGTTGGCCGGCACATTGAAGGCCAACAGCAAGCCAGTCACGGCTGCTGAGCAGTCGTTGATGGTGACAGGGCCTTTGATGAGGAATTTCTGAATGAGCCATTCGGCTAATACGCATGTGCCTACGGAAACGATTGTGAGGCGCAGGGCATACCATCCGAAATAGTAAATGGCGACGAGGAGTGCAGGCAGAAGTGCAATGAGCACATCAGTCATAATCCTCCTTGTATTGTCTTTCCCATGAACATGGGGAGAGCCTGATATTGTGTATGTACTCATGGTCTTAGATTTAAGATTTGAGATTTAATGATTTAAAGATTTAAAATTTAAAGATTTAAGGATTTGACGGGTCTTTGTATTTTGTGCCTTTGATGTCGGTGGTTTGGAGATAAACGATGAAGTTGCTGATGGATTTCGAAATTTCTTCCGATTGAAATTTCAGGGCTTCAAATTCGGTTTCGTCTAAATACTCGTAATCAAAAGCACGGTAAATTTGGCTTCTTGTTTCTCCAGCAGAACCTTTGGCAATGTATAGGAATTGTTTGAATTCTCCGTTTCCGTTTCTTTCAAATCCTTCTGCAATATTGTCCATTATGGAGCCGGAAGCAGCTTGAATCTGAGAACATAACCTGAAGTTTTTGGCAAAATCCTCTTTCTTTGTTGCCCGAAAAATCTTCTTGCATAAAGAACGGGCTTCTTGCCAAATCGGTAAATCCTCAAATCTCTTGTATGAAGCCATAATCTCGAATTTTAAATTGTTAAATTTTGAATTTTTTAATTTTTAAATTTTTGAATATTAAATATTTAAATTTCTCCGTTACTTTTGATTGCGTGAACGGATGATGGCGCCAGTCTTGGCTTTGCCGTAACGGATATAGTCCAACAAAGGAATGTTGGCGGGGCAGGTGAACTCGCAGGAACCGCACTCGATGCAGTCCATGATGTGGTTGCTTTCTGTCTCGTCGAACATGTTCAGCTTCGATAGCTTGTTGAGCAGGAAAGGCTGCAAGCCCATCGGACAGGCAATGGCACAACGACCGCAACGGATGCAGTTGGTCTGGTGACGGTCTTGCGCTTCGTTGGTGGTCATCAGCAGAATGCCGGATGTGCCTTTGATGCATGGGAAATCGGTGACCGACACGGCTTTACCCATCATAGGGCCGCCGTTGATGACGTTGGTGATGTTTTCCGGAAGTCCGCCAACGGCTTCGATGAGCAGGTTGGCTGGCGTGCCGAAACGCACACGGTAGTTGCCCGGATTCTTGACCGATTTGCCCGTCACGGTGACGATACGTTCAATCAGCGGTTTGTTCTTCTGAACGGCTTCGTAGATGGCGAAGGTGGAAGCCACGTTCACCACGACGCAACCCGTCTCGATAGGCAACTTGCCCGAAGGAACTTCGCGGCCGGTGATGGCCTTGATGATTTGCTTTTCGCCGCCTTGCGGATATTTGGTCTTCAATGGCTGAACCTCGATGTTCTTGTAGAGTTCGCGGTTCTCGTTGATGGTCTTGTCGAGCAATTCGATGGCATTCATCTTGTTGCATTCAATGCCGATAATGCCTTTCGGTGCGTTGACGGCGGTCATCAGAATCTTGACACCCATCAAAAATTCCTTGGTCTTTTCAAGCAGCAGACGGTTGTCGCAAGTCAGGTAAGGCTCACATTCCGCAGCGTTGATGATGATGTATTCCGCTTTCTTGCCTTCAGGAATCATCAGTTTGACGTGGGTCGGGAAGGTTGCGCCGCCCATACCGACGATGCCACATTCCTTAATTTTGTTGATGATTTCGTTAGGCGCGAGCTTGATTTCGGTGAGCAGTTCATCGGTGTCGATGTAACCTTCGATCCATTGCTCTTGGTCGTCGACATCAATGAAAACGGCAGGTTTGTAATAGCCTGTGTGGTCCATCACGACGTCAATTTTTGTGACGGTGCCGGTGGCAGGGGAGTGGACGTTGGCCGATACGAAACCCTTTGCCGTGCCAATGAGCTGTCCGGTTAGGACGTGGTCGCCTTTCTGGACGATTGGGTCGGCAGGCGCACCTAAGCATTGCCCTAACGGGACAATGATATGCTTCGGCATCGGGAAATTCTGTATAGGCTTGTCAGACGAAAGCTTGTTTTCTTCCGGATGGACGCCACCTTTTGGAAAAGTCTTTATAGGATTCATGCGTTAGCTTTATTTTCGTTGGTTACTTCTTGATTGACAGGTTCTTCAGCCTTTGGCTTGCGAGGCGGGAAGTTGACGGCATGGATGGTGCCACGCGGGCAAACTTCTTCGCACTTACGGCAGCTCTTGCACTTGGCTGGGTCGATGTAGGCGAGGTTGCCGCGCATCTCGATGGCTTCGAATGGGCAGGTCTTCACGCACTTTTGGCAGCCGATGCAGCCGACGTTGCAATTCTTGATGACCAGAGCGCCTTTGTCGGTGTTGGAGCAGCAGACGTAGACGCGGCGGTCGTTCTTGCCACGTGGGCGCACTTCGATGATGCCGCGAGGACATGCCTTGGCGCAAGCGCCGCAGCCGACGCACTTCTTTTCGTCAACTTCGGGCAGTCCCGTTTCCTTGTTGATGTGCAGGGCATCGAATGGGCATTTCTTGGTGCAGTCGCCTAAGCCTAAGCAACCTTTCGAGCAGCCACCTTCGCCTGCATACAACGTGTTGGCGAAAGCGCAGATGTCGGCACCTTCGTAGTGAACCTTAGCCGGTGAGTTCGTGCATGAACCGTTGCAGCGGACAACGGCGATTTTCGGTTCGGCAGCGGCAATGGAAAGATGGAGAATGTCGGCAACTGTCTGCATGTTGGTGCCAGGGCAGGCCAATCCGTCGATGTTGCCTTTTTCGGCGGCTGATTTCACGCAGGCTTCAGCCAATGCGCGGCATCCCGCAAATCCGCAGCCACCGCAGTTGGCGCCAGGAAGGCACTCTGCCACTTCATCGATGAGAGGGTTTTCCTCCACCTTGAATTTCTGGGCTACGAAATAAAGGATTACCGCCAAAACGCCTCCTAAAATACCTAATACCAGTAGTGAAATGATGAGAATGTTGTTCACTTTTTTAATAGTTTTGAGGGTTAATGTTCTGATTTAGTATAAAATGATTGATGTGCTTGCTTGAAAGCAAAAAATCATACAAAAATATGGAATCTTCGTTTTTCGACAAAGATTTTTTTTCGTTTTTTTTCTTTGAGAAAATGTATGTGGCTGATATAGTGTGATTAATGTGGGAATACTGTTTCTCTGTTTGTTTAAGAGAGATGGCTTCCTTGCTTAATCATTTATTTCAAGCTCTTCAATCTTGCATTGGTGATCTTTGGTCTTTTCATTGTAATTGATGCCAACGAAAAGCAGGTCGCCACGGTAATGCTCCAGCAAATCATCGTATTTCTTTTCCTTGATTTGATTGATGGCAGAATCGGCCGACTTGTTGTTTTTCAACTCGATAATCATTGCCGGAATGTTCGGAACGTAAGGGATCAAAGCCAAATCGGCATAGCCTTTGCCTGTTGGCAGTTCCTTGATGACCGTATATTTCAGGTTGGCGTAGAAATAGGCAAGGCCAATGGCGCTTTGGAAAGATGCTTCGTTGTTGTAAGTCAAAGGATTGGTGGCTCGGATGTGGGCTTCGGTCAAGGCGGCGGCTACGGCTTCTTCATCCTTGTTGATGGTGGCTTCTAACAGCTGCTTTGAGTCATTTACGATTTTTATGACGGGCTGATAATCCTGTTCGTACTGAATGGAAATGATCCACTGTTTGCGGATTTCTTCATTTGGTATGTAGCAAAGTTGCGTTTCCTTGTCGTAGGCCAAATACCCCAAATGAATCAAATAGGTAAAAACATCATCCTTGCCTCTGAAATCAGTCATCGTGTTCAGATAAGAATCCACTTCGACATGCACTTTTCCGCCGCCAATCATAGTGATGACATCATCTTTAATGCCGTCGAAATTCATCAGGATGTAAAGTTTCAGTGCCTCGTAGGAGCCGGTCTGTGTCCAGTAACTGCCAAAGCTGCGTTTCCGCATGGCGCTTACCACCGATTTCGGACTGAAAATTTCATGCACGTCGTTCAGGTCGTAGCCGTCATACCAGCGTTTACATTCTTCGTAGTCCATGCCGTATTGCTCGCAAAGGCCTTTCGTTTCTTCGGCGGTAAAGCCTACAAATTCAGCGAGTGTGCTGGCGTCGGTCATGGAATATTCTTCAAACAAATTGAGTTTCGACTGGATTCTGTCGCGCACAATGGGCAGAATGCCGGTAAGGTAAGCCAGTGCGATAGCAGGGCTTAAAGTTGAGTTCTTGAACAACGAATTGAGGAATCCTAAATAATCCTGAAACAGGTCACTCGCAACTTGTTCGCGGACAAGCACATCGTATTCGTCGATGATGATGACAAAAGTTTCATCAGTCTTGGCGTAGACTTTCAGCAATGAACTGGCCAAAGAATCATCAGGCGAAAACGGAATGCCAAACTGTTCCGACAATTCCGCCTTGACTGATTCGCTCATAATGTCAATGAAACGGCTCTTGCTTTTTGCCATCATGTATTCGGCGTTTAAGTCTAACTTGATTACATTCAGCTTGTTGAGATATTTTTCAAAACTTGCATCCTTAGCAATTTTCAAGTCTTTGAGCAATTCCCTTGAATCGCAGCCTTTCGAATAGTAAGCCGCAATCATGTTGCCCGCCATGCTTTTACCAAAACGGCGCGGACGGGAGACGCAAATGAATTTCTCTCTTGAAAAGAGAAGTTGGTTTAACTCGGAGATAATCATTGATTTATCAATGAATATTTCGGAATTTCGGTCTTGACGAAGCGTTTCGTTGCTCGGATTTAGATAGATTCCCATGACTTGAATTTTTATGGTGCAAAGATAAGCGAATTATTCTATTTCGTATTCAAACTGTTTTTTCAGTTTGTCGCGGTGGAGGTAGAGTATAATATAATAAGGTATGAGCGCGGCAATGCTGCATAGTGCCGACAGCCCTTCGCCGAAGCCGATGAGTGTGAAAAGCACGGCCATCATCAGAATGAAAGGCAGCAGGTAGCCGAGAATGGCGGCCTTGTTGCCTTGGCTCACTTTCATCCTGACGTTGACTTGCTGCATCAGTTGGAAATCGCGGTTTTTCGGACGCGGCACGGTGAGAATTTTCTCTTTCATGTCGCTCATCGAGCAGGCGCTTTTGGCATGACAAGCTGCACATGCACTCTTTGCCAAAATGCTGATTTCCATTTCGTCATCACTGATTTTTGTGACGAATCCTTCGTGTGTGATGGTCTCGTTGTTCATAATGTCTGCAAAAATATGTTTTTTAAACTAAAATCCGTACTTTTGCCGCTCAAAAGTTTGAAATATGCAAGACGAAGCGAAAAAAGAGGAGAAAAACAAGCCGTTGGCCTGGGTGAAAGCCAAGGCTGATAAATTGCGCTCATGGTATTATAAGGATGACAATATACTTCGCATTGTTCATTTCCCTGGCACAAAACTTCCTTTTTTGGATGTGATTATCGTCTTTTTCAAGAATTTCATCAAAGGACGTACATTGGACCGCGCTGCTGGCGTGGCTTTCAATTTCTTCCTTGCCTTGTTCCCGCTTATCTTGTTCTTTTTCACACTGATACCATATATTCCGATTCCTAATCTTGATGATTTGGTGATGAATTTCATTCAGGACTCATTCCTGCCATCAGGGACTTTGGACTTTGTGAACGACACCATTGATGGTATCATGAATCAGTCGCATGACGGTTTGCTTTCGGTAAGTATCGTGTTGTGCTTGGTGTTTGGCTCAAGCGGGGTGGTGGCTTTTTTCCGTGGTTTCCGTAATGTTTATGCCGATTTCATTGTCGCCAAGAAGCTCACTTTGAAGGATTGGCTGTTGCAGCGTGTGTTTGCAATTGCCATGCTGCTCATTCTTGGAGCTTTGATTGTGATTTCCATTGTGCTTATCTCGGTTGGTGGTTTAGGCTTGAAGATGTTGGTCGAGCAGGAAATCCTGAGAGGCGGCTTCGTGATTCTTATGTTCAACTTTTTGCGATGGCTTATCACAATTTCCGCTCTGTGCTTCACGGTTGCAACATTGTATTATTTTGGCAATGTGAAGTTTGGAGAGCATTATCGGAAAGAACGCAAGTCTATGGCATCAGGCAAAAAGAAATTCCGCGAGTTTGTGCTTTTCAGTCCGGGTTCCATTTTGGCCACGGCATTGTTCATCGTCGCCACATTTGGTTTCAACGCCTATATCAAGAATTTTTCGCGTTACAATGCTCT
Organism: Candidatus Limimorpha sp.; assembly: GCF_056203535.1. Lineage (NCBI taxonomy): Bacteria > Pseudomonadati > Bacteroidota > Bacteroidia > Bacteroidales > Candidatus Limimorpha > Candidatus Limimorpha sp. The sequence continues at coordinate 69,691 of NZ_JBADWU010000081.1, forward strand.
TTACGGTTCTATCGGCACTTTGATTATTCTGATGCTTTGGGTTTGGATTATTGCCATCGTTGTTTTGGCTGGCAATGATTTGAATTCCGGCATTCGCCGCGAGTCGGATAGGCTTAGTACCGGCGAAGATGCTGACCGGAAGAAGCAGATTGTCGTTGAGGACTTGAAGCGTCATATTCAAAACCGGATACAGGAAAATGAAGTCCGTGATAGGAAAATCGCCAGCTTGCAGAACATGATAGAGGAAAAACAGAAACTCATCGACCGACTGGCTGAGGAAAAGAAGGATGCCGACCTGATTATCAAAACATACAATGCTTTTGTTGAACAGGAACTTAACGCAGTTTCCCCTTCCGATTTTGAAAATCACCCAAATACTCCTAACTCCTAATTCCTAACTCCTAACTTCAACGAAATGGGTATCGTAGCACGACAGAGCATAAAAGGAACTTTGGCTACCTATCTTGGGGTGGCGGTTGGCATCATCACGACGTTTTTCGTGCAGACCCGGTTGCTCACCACCGAGGAAGTCGGCTTGATGGATGTGCTCATGCAGTCGGCAATTTTGTTGTCGGGCTTGGCACAATTGGGAACCTGCACTTCGGCCATGCGCTATTATCCTTTGTTTAAGGACGAAGATTCCAAAGATCATGGTTTTTTCGGCTGGACGCTGATTGTGCCTTTGGTTGGATTTGCTTTGTTCCTTGCCTTGTTTTATGCTTTCCGTGTACCTCTCATCGCCTATTTCTCCAAGAAATCAGCCTTGTTCATCGATTACATTTATTATGTGATTCCGTTGGCGTTTCTGATGCTTTACATCTCTGTCTTTGAGACCAATTCCAATCTTCTGATGCGGGTTGTCGTGCCGCGTTTCATCCGTGAAGTGGGTTTGAGGGTGATGGCGCTCCTCATTTATATTCTTTACGGTTATCATTATATCTCGTTGAAGGGAATGGTCATCGCGTTTTGCGCTTCGTATGGCATTGCCACCATTATCAACATCGTCTATCTGTTTACTTTGCAACGTGTTTCATTCAAGATTGATAGGAAATACCTTACGCCAAAACTGAAACGCGATTTCTTGATTTACACGGCTTTCCTTGTCACATCGGCTTTGGCGGGCAACATTACGCCGTTGCTGAACCGCTTTTTTGTCACTGGAAACGAAGGCCTTGCCATGGGTGGGATTTTTGCTATCGCCATTTATATTGCCACTTTGGTTGAGATGCCTTACCGCTCGTTGGGAGCCATCGCGAAGCCGCAGATTTCGCAGGCTATGGCCGATAACAACATTGCCGAAGCCGACAGCATCTGCAAAAGTGTTTCCTTGCACCAATTTTTGGTCGGCTCTTTCATTTTCCTGATAATTTGGATCAACATTGACCTGATTTATGATTTGATGCCGAATGGCGATGTGTATCGTGCAGGAAAATTAGTGGTTCTCGTCCTTTGCATCAGCCGTCTGATAAATTCGACCTTGAATGTGGGGATAACGGTTCTCAGTTATTCGAAAATCTATTACTATTCGCTGTTTTTCACCATTTTGCTGACAGTCTTGGCTTGGTATCTGAACATGAGGCTCGTTCCTGTGTGGGGCATGAACGGAGCAGCATTCGCCACCTTGATTGCCTATCTGGTGCATTACATACTTTTGCTCATTCTCATCAGGCTGAAGATTGGCACTTTCCCGATTGAGGAGAAACATATTGTGGTGGTTCTCATTATGGCCGTTTTGTTCCTTCTTGATAATTTTTGGACAGTCAAGGTTTCGGCTTCTTTTATCGGTTGTTTCGGAAATTTGGCCATAGGCAAAATTGCAATCGGCCCAGTCGTGAACGGTGCCGTCAAGACTGTTTTAATCATAGTCATAGGAATAGCTTCAGTTTATTTTTTGAAAGTGTCGCGACCGATAAATGAAATGATTGAAAAGATTTGGAAACGGAAATAGTGAAAGAAAGGATTTGTTTCGAATCGGAGTTACAGAATTTTCCGTAGCCGCTCGTGTGGCAACGTATGCTCCTGTTTTCTGAGCAGTTCTAAAAAGTTGGTATCGAATCATAGAGCCGCGATGCTAACAGGTAGAATGTGAAAGAATGTCATAAAAAAGGGCTTCTATATACTTTTAGACCTATTTTAGACCCAAACATTGGACGCGGGGCAGAAATCAGAGAATCTTCAACGAAGTCAATGAATTCGCGAAGCGGATTCCTATTAACTACGTTGAAATGAATATTGACTACGTCGAATCTAAAAGATTTCACCGACACGAAGTGAGGTAATCTTCGATTTCGCTAAATTCGCAAAATTCGCGGTAAAAAAAAAGACAATCGCAGCTATAAATTGGATTGTAGTGCCCTTTCCTGCCGGACGTAGAGAAAGAACCGCGAAATCGCAGATTCAACGTAGTTAATCGGGCGAATCATGCTAATATGGCCTTGCTGACGCAAGTCCCAGCCTGCCGGATACAGGACGATAATCTCATAGACCCTCGACGAAGTCAAGGATTATGCGAAGCGGATTACCCGTTCGCCTATTGTTCGCCTACCGTTCGCCTACTGTTCGCCTAGCTATCGCCTTTTTTATTGCTCATTTAGCATGGGATGACAGCCCGGAATCATGGCAAAAACATATAATTTGTCCTTTTTAGTAGCGCTAAAAATAAGTTGTAACACATCTAAACATTAGCCATTGATTTCCTGTTGAACGCAAATTGCCACAAATCATCCATAAATTAATGTGAATTAACTGATATACATATAATTATAACTTTTCATAATTTATGATTCATTTACGAGATTTTGCGTTTAGCGAAGCGAAAAAACAACTATTATAGTTATAGGTTATTTTTTAATTCTCACTTAATAACCAAAACATGCAAAACCCACAAATATTGCGAAGCTGAACGCAGAGCCATGCACGCATGAGCTATGCTGAGGCAAGCAATATTACCTCACTGCGTATCGGTGAAATGCTTTGCATTCGACGTGGTCAATCGTTGATTTCAGTGAAACTAAAACCTTTTTCTATCCACCTTTGAATCTCGCAACTGCTCGATTCAAATCAGTCTTTCGGCTTTTTTCAACCTGAATCTTTCATTCTAGGTCTAAAAGTATATTATTGCCATAAAAAAGCCCTGACCGTTGCGGCCAAGGCTTTTACTTTTATAAAAATAAACCAATAAGTTCACTTTTTGCTTTTCTTGCTCAAGGCGTAAGCCGCACCAAAGCCGATGAGCAGTAAAACTCCATTACCGATTGGTGCATCAGTGTCTTCATGAGTGCCATGGGTTGGGATATTCGGCGAAAAGATTCCTCCTCCATTGAAAAGTCCTTCTCGCTGTGGGCCAAAGCCCAAAAGTCCACCACCATTTCTTCTTCCTGAGCCACTATAGCCGTAGTCATCTGTACCATAGTTGGCTGACCTGCTGCCGACAAGGCCTATTTTGGTGAAAACGTCTTCATTCTCATCATCGTTATAATAATGCGATCCAACATAATGGCAGTCGCCGTAACTGCTAACCCTATGGAGATCGCCATAACTTTCAAAAACGTTGTTATCGTCATAACTTTCAAATTCATAGCCCACACTCTCTCTTTGGGCGTTTGCGGCAAATGCCATGAAAGCGATTGCTATTGTCAATGCTAATTTCTTCATGTTCAAATCCTATTTTGGGATGCGAGACACTAAGAGGACATAGGCAAGCCTTCTGTATGGGGTCTCTTATCCCTGTTTACAATTAATCTTTTACTATTTTCTGAATCATTATCTTTTCACCGTTGATGAGGCGAAGCACATACACACCTGCCCTCAAATCCTGAATGCCAATTGTGCTGTTTCCTCCTAACTTTTCGTTCTTCACCACTCTTCCGAGTGCATCTATGATTTGCAGCGTGTTTCCTGATTCAGCATCTGTCACGACCAAGTTGCCATTGCTCAAATACGCAAATGAGGTATCCGCCACATTCTCGCCGATGCCCGTCATGCTGAACACCAGTTTGAATCGCGAAGCATAATCCGTTGTCAAGGCAGTGAAAGTGTAGCTTCCTAAGCCTTTCGATGAAATGGCCAGCAAGTCGGTATCCGTGCCAGTCAGGTTGTCGATGAGATGCAAATAGCTTGCATTTTCCACATTGACAGTGATAGTGTAAGTTCCGTTTTGTGCTGCTTTAAAGTTAATCGGCATCTCGCCAACGGCATTTTCCATGGTATAGGCGGCGAACCTTTCACCATCTTGCGGGAAATAGATCTGGGTGTTGTTGGGATCCATCATGAACTTGTGGAGATTGCCGCTGTCGCCGAAGCCGAGGATGGCACGGTCGATGGCTGTGCCACGGCCTTGGCTGAGGGTCATCTCAATGCCGGCATTCACATTGGGTGCTGCGGTTGTAAAAGTCAAGTCCTGTCCCGTTCCGGTAGCCTCTACAAAAATGCCTTCGCATGGGGCTATCGGTTCGCCGGTGGCGGCAATCAATTCAGTGTTGTTCATCCTATAGAAGCTGCCGGCAATGTAGGCGTTGCAGGCGAAGGGGTTGCCCACGAGGTTGGAACCCGGATAGTCGCGGCCGCTTCCTGTGCCATCGTAATAGGTCAGGCCTATGGTCTCCTCTCCTGAGGGCGAAAGGATGCCGGAAAACTCGAGCGTCACGTCTCCGCTGTTTGCATAGAGGTAGCCCACGTTCCGCGTCATGGCTGGTTCCTGCTGGAAGACCCATTCCAGTTCGTGGGTCGGGTCGAAAGTGAACAGGTCATACGCATTGGAAGCCAGGTTTGCGACGGCGGTGCTTGCCGTCGGGTTGGCCACCAGATAATAGTGGTCTTTCTCTCCCTCGAAGCCGACGATGCCCTTCCTGAGCGTCGCCAAGACATTTTCGTTGCTGTGGACAAGCTGTCCGCCTTCTTCAACCACCAGCTGACACGCATCAGTTGTGGTGAGCGTGCCAGTAACGGTCAAAGTCATACTGGTCATTACAGTGATGGATTTTCCATCATTTACGGAAAGTGCCGTCACCGTTGCAGATGCATCCATTTCACAAATGCCATCGATGATGACATTGTCGGTTTCTGATGGCACAGCACCAGTACTCCAGTTGCTTGGCGTTGACCAGTTGTGGTCGGTCTCGGAACCGAGAAAAACAAAGTCGGGATGGTTGGTGAAAAAACTGATGAGATAAGGATCTGAAAGACCTCCGATGTCGGCATTATCCGTATAGGTAATGGTTTGCGAGCACGACACATCTAACTCCGTTTCTGTCTCGTGATCGTAGATTCTGAATGTGTCCACCTCACCACTGAGGCCGTAGAAAATACAAAACAAAAGATATCTATCCTGAGGAGGGAAGTAAACACTGAGAAACTCTCTTCCTCGGCACACATCACCTTGAAAGACACCAATCTCAAGTTGTGTGGAGCGTTGTTCCACACCATCTATCTCAACATAACCGATTAAAGTGGCATTCATTCCTGTCGAACCTGCAGGGTCGACAGGCTGCCAGTGATAGTCTGAGTTTCCAACATTCACTGTCTGCAAGGCTTGCAATTCCCGTAGGTTTGGCATGGTTTGCTGCGCAAAGGCAGACGAAAACATCAAGACTAATAAGGTAAATAACAAAGATTTCTTCATTTCAAAAATAGATTTTTCATTCAACAATAAGTTTTCCGTAATATACAAGACCATTATCTCCCGTCATTTTTACGATGTAAATACCAGGGACTCGAGGCGCCTTGATGTCGGCAGCATTGGTGTGATATGTGTCTTGACAGACAGCCACGCCCAATGTATTGACGATTTCAACCCTCATGCTGGTGACACCATCAACCTTGAGGCTGACATTCACCTTTCCGTTTGCCTCTACAGGATTCGGGAACAGTTTTATTTCCTTCGCAAACTCATCCATGCCTAAAGTTCCGAAATTGATGATATAAGGGTCATCCATCGCACCAATCACGGAATTGGGATTGAAGACGAGAGTGGTTTCCTCACCGATGATTTCGATGCCACTGTCTCCATCATAAAGTCTGAATGTGATTGCATCGTTTTCATTGCCAAAATAAGTGAGGAACACGAAATACCTGTCGAGTGGCTCTATATACATGACATTAGTTTCTCCGACGCAACGGTCGCCGACAAATGCTCCCACAACCACGTTATCATTCCGCTGTTCTTCTCCGTTGATGGCAATCACACCGATAAGCGTGGCATTATCGGAATATTCGCCTACCGACACATCCCAATGGTTGGTCATCTGAATCTCAAGAGGTTCCTGACCATCTCTTGAAGAAGTGGAATAGACAAACTCAAACGGATCCTCGTTGTTCGACTTGTACATGTAGCCCATGCCAGGCGTCAATTCGGTAAGGGTGCCAAACCAGCTACCCATTGAGGAGTAGTAGGTGGCATAGGCATTACGGGACTTTATCAGATCCGAATCTTCTGGAGTCATGTTGGCCAAAGCGGAATTGAGGTCAACGCTCACATCCGACGGGAAGCCAATCCAGTTCCAGCCGTTCCAGATGGTAATCGGATTCGATGCCAAGTCAGCAGGTAAACCTGAGATTTCTACCGTTTGATCCGAATTCATGTCTATCATATACATTTCCTTGTTGTTGATGGCCAGAAGTGTGCCATACCAGTCACCCATATAGGACACAAAACCATCGGCTTTCGACTTAATCAAAGAAGCATTGGAACCCAAAGCGGTCTTCAACATGCCGAAATCTTCTTCAGTGTTCATGGTGATGTAACTCGACCACCAGTTCCAACCCTCATTCAGGCATTCCGATTGGGTGAGGACGACATCGCCTGAATAGACGAAACTCGCCACCAGCTCGCGGCTGCCTTCCACTGTGAAAGTATAGGTCGGGTTGGTTGAAAGTGTAATTCCATTATAGCTCCAGCGTTCAAAAGTAAACCCCGTGTTGGGTTGAGCTGTAACTGTCGCCTGTGAACCATAGACATAATAACCGCCGCCGCTTACCGTTCCGCCTTCTTCTGGCGAAGCAGCCACTGTGACGATGAGGTCGAAATTACCGTATTCGTATTCAGCTTCTTCCTTCATGGCCTCAACATTGCCCACATTGTCTTCACCGAGACAGAAGAAACGATAGCAATGATTAGGCTCGGCCATGTAAGTCACCTCATCGCCAGGCAAATAAGTTCCATACAATTGGTATGCGCCGTAGTTGTCGGACACATACAGCTTGTATTGCTTGATGCCGCAGCCGTTGAAATCGTCGCTGCCAGCGAATTGAAGCAGCAACTCATACGCTTCCACCTCGCTTCCCGTAAGCTGGGTGACAGGCGACATGGCATCAACAGTGTTTACCCACTTGTTGGTAGCGATGGCATCGTTGATGTCGAAGACGATGGAGGCTTGGGCTGTAATTGTGTCACGAGTGACACACTGACGCTCATTAGGCTTGATGGTGAAACTGACGAAACCTTCGCCGCAATGGGTGCTGTCGTTCACAGGCAGGAAGCCCATATCCACGCTGATGGGAGCCAACCCTGTTGCCGGGTCGATGCTCTGTAAAATCCAGAAGGCTTCGTTGCTGACTACATCCAAGCCTGCCACCACGTCTACATAGATGCCCATGTCCTCGATTAGGTCGAGGCGGGTCTGGTAGCTTGATGGTGAACCTTCGACGGAGAACACATGGCTTCCGAAGCCGAAGGTGCCCACCACGAAGGTTGACCTACTGGCTTTAGCATGAAGCTTATGCCTCACTTCCACCCGCTGCGCCGCAGCCGTGGCAAAGTTTGGGTCGTTCTCAAAGTAGATAGTGTAAGGCAAGGAAGCCGTTGCGGCCACCCACTGCATGGTGTCGCCCAAGGCATCATAACCCACCGTGCCGATGATTTCATTGGGATCTACAGGAGCATTAGAATGAATCTCACCAGAACCACCAGGGTTGGGATCTGGCTCACCTGGAGGGGGAACAATAGGTTCTTGAGGACCTTGGTTGCAATTAACAGCTTGACCAAAAATCTGTGCTGAAAACAATAAAACTATTGCACACAATATTATTTTAAATCTTTTCATGACTATTTATCTTTATTACATTTATTATCACACTGTTCTTTTGTTCTTAACCCACATTCTCCAGTACAATCCAATTGTTTTAATAGTCTGTTGTATTCTCTAACAACAAAATCAACAAAGTTTTGGCAATTATGAGAATCAAAAGAATAATACATATCCCAATATCCTTGCACAATTCCAACTGCTTTCTTAAGAATGCAATCATTACTAACATCTGGGGCATCATTATCACAGTCATAATTATTTATATTCTCATTTCGCATCCAATGACCTGGGCCATATGGTCTATTTCCTCCAAAACCGATAGTGCCATTATCATCATCATAGAAGATTTGTAAATGGTCTTTATTGGGATTACTTAAACCATCAAATGGATGTTCATAATCATGTGTAGAAGGATACAACCATTTCCATTTATCAATATTAAGAGGTTTTCTACAGATTCTTCCTTTTCCAGATGGATCAGTATATTTCAAAGGTTTATCAGCAACATATTGATATAAATTGTAACTATCATGATACATCCATGGGTCATGCTGCATAAAGCGTCCCAAGCCAGAATGTATGGAACGAGCACGATAATAATACAAACCTGTTTCGGCATCGTACTCACGGCCAGTGAACAGGATGGCGTTGCCCACAGCAGATTCACTCAACATGTTGTTGAAAGCATCATAAATGGTGGGCTGTCCGTAGGGGTCATATTCGTAGTGTTCTACGAGGTTGCCGGTAGCATTGGTTAAGGCTACCACGGAACCGAGATGGTTTTTGTGGTAATAATAGATGTTACTACCACGACGCATTTGTAGCACATCATCAATGTCGATTCCAAAAAGGTAGGTAGCTTGCACCGTGTTGGTGGCATCGCGCTCCTCAATGGCTTGGTCACCGCAATAGTAATAGTTGGTCGTTGAGCCTGTCGAAACGACCACTTTTTGGATGCGGCGGTTCAAGGCATCGTACTTGTAGGTAGCCGTCGCGCCATTATCCACACTAATCAGGCGGTTGTTGTAATTGAACTGGTAGGTGTGGGTACCATCACTCGTCATATTGCCGTTGTCGTCATACTGGGGTGCCATGTTGGTGCCACCCGTAATGGCAGTGTAGGCATTCATGTTGTTCGCCGTGTAGTTGGTGGTCACGCCATTGACGGTCATGGTAGTGCGGTTGCCCAGCGCATCTATGTTATACTGCACCTGTTTTAATGGATTAGGAATCTCTACGCCTGTAGTTATCTGGCCCTGCTTGAAACTTGCCAAGCGGTCGAGGGCATCGTAGGTGTAGGCTTCGCTCTTGGTCGGGTGAAGCAAATTCTTCTTCAAGAGCATATTGCCCACGACATCATAGGTCATCTGCACATGGACAATATTCGGATTGTCGGTCAGTTGCACCAATCGGTTCAGCACATCGTAGGCGAAATTGGTGGTCGTACCGTTACTGTAGGCCCTTTGGGTCAGATAATCGTTGTCATTATAGGCAAAAGTCGCCACATAGTTGGTGTTTTCCTTGATGCCTGTCATGCGTTGGCGCAGGTCGTATTCTTCGGTAATTGTCCTTCCGCTTGGATAGGTTTTCGTCATTTTTCGGTTGCGAATGTCGTAGGCATAACTCGTGGTCAAACCGTTCAAAGTTTCCGAAAGCAGTTTTCCTGCATTGTCGAAAGCAAACGAAACCTGTGCATCGACATTGTTGGCGGTCAACATATTACTAACGGCATCATAACTGAAACTGTCAGAAGTGCTATTCGGATAGGTTATTTGTGTCAACCGCCCCAAAACATCATAAACATAACCCATCTGATGACCGCTTTCATCGGTATAAGTCACTGTATTGCCGTTAGCATCATAAACAAACTGTTGGGTTTTACCGTTGGCATAGGTAATGGAGGTCAATCGGTCATCAGCGTCATATTGGTATGAGGTTGTGTTGCCACAAGCATCTGTGACTGATGCAAGATTGCCATTGGCATCATAGGTGTAAGAATTAATGAAGTTTAGTGCATTACGTTCTAAAATTACTTGATTATTAGCATTATAAGTAAATTCTCTTGTCTCTCCATTGTGATTGGTATAGGTCAAAACATTGCCATTGTTATCGTACGAATAATACTCTGAATGACCCGTAGCATCGGTTATCTGCGTCACTCTATTCAAAGCATCATAAACATACGATGTTACATTGCTTTCACCATCAGTAATTTGAATGGTATTGCCATTAGCATCATAGACAAAACCTGAAATCAATCCCAACTGATCAGATACAGAAACCAGTCTGTCCGATGCATCATACTGATAATTGATAATTCGTCCATTTGGATATTCAATGTACATGATTTGACCGATATTATCATAAATATAGGATGTTGTATCACCCATAGCATTTATTTCCATTTCAAGCCAATTATGGTCGTCATAGAAATATTGTGTTGTATGATTCATTTCATCGGTAATAGCAATAGGATTATTCATCGCATCATAGGCATATTGAATGGAGTTTTCCATCGGGTTCGTCTTTCGAATCATATAACCCAATGCGTTATATACCATAGAAGTTTGGTTAGACAAGGCATCTGTAACACCAACCAATTCATTTTTGACATTGTATTGGAAATAAACAGCTCCTCCCATGGGATCGCTCATTTCCACAACATTATTCATTGCATCGTAAACAAAACTGGAAATTCCCAATTTAGGTGTTTTTGCAGTCACAACCAGTCCCAATGCATTATTCGTATACTCGGTTACATTACCTAATGGGTCAACGATTGAAGACAGATTACCATAAGTATCGTAATTATAAGTAGTAGTATGGTTGTTGGCATCAGTTTTCGTTACAATTTGTCCAAATTCATTATAAGAATAATATGACACAGTGTTTAATGGAGAATGTGCTTCGATAGGGTTTCCATTTGCATCATAAATATAACTATACAAATTTCCATTTCTGTCAGTGTAGGAAGCCGTATTGCCAAAGTCATCATAGGTGTAATATTCCGAATGACCTAAAGCATCTGTGGCTGAAAGCATATTACCGTTCATATCGTAAGTGTAGACCGTGGCATGTCCATTGGCATCTTCACGACGGATGACATTATTGTCATCATCGTATTCCAATTTTGTGCTAAAGCCACAGCAGTTGCCTACTTTCTCTATCACGCGACCACGATCATCCCATTTATAGGTACTAAATTGATTGTTGCCATTAGGAATGTAATCGATAATGATGGTCTGACGATTGGCCTGTTCATAACGGATGGACTTGTCGGTCAAGGCGGTCTTGATACGATGTGCCATGCCATCGGCATTGTAAGTCACGTGGGTGGAGTAATTAGCCGCATCGGTGAAGGTTTTGATGCGGTTGGCATCGTTGTAGGCATAGTGTGAAGTGGCACCCATAGGGTCAGTGACGCTGATGAGGTTCTTATGCTCATCGTAGGCGTATGTCCACACGCGGTCGTCAAACGAAGTGCTCATCTGGGTCAACAGTGTGTCGTTACTCCATGTGAAGTTGATGCTGCGACCATTGATGTCGGTGATGGAAGTCAGATTGCCGTTATTGTAAGTGAAATCAAGTGTGTTGTTGTAACGATTCTTGATTTGGGTGACCCGCTTTGAGGCGGCATCCGAGAAATAATACTGTGTGCCGTCCTTCTCGGTGAGCTTATAAGATGTACCTTCGAATGACAAGGTACTGAACACACCAGCGGGTGCTTCAAAGGTGTTGCCATAGCGGGTGTAGAGGTCTTGTCGGCCATCGCCCTGCTCGATGATGATGCCCAATGAGTCTTTGACGTAGCGCATCTCATAGCCAAGGCTCCAGCCATTGCCGTAGCCGTAGTTTTGCTTGTTATTGGAACTACTATAGTAAAACACAGCTCGCAAATCCAAGCCTCGATTGGGCACGGAGAGGTCGGGGCGTTGGTAGAACAGAACACCATTGTAGCTATTCACCCAAATACCATTGGGGCAAGCGATCTTGGGGCGTATCGTATTTTGCGCTTGGACTGCCGCCATGCTCAACCCTAACAAAATAATCAATGAAATTATTTTCTTATTCATAGTGATTGATGTTTTATGCTGAATTAATACTGTCTTCTGATAGGATATACAAAGATGGTGATAAGACCTTCAACATTGGCATAGACGAAGATGGTCTTCGTGTTGAGATAACCTGGGCGTATCACATCGGGATTGCCTTGGCCTTCGTCCGTCATAAAGGTGAGTTCGTGCTGGTTGAGCGACAAACTATCAGACTGGAAGGCTATGGGGAAGTTGCACACCACCACGAATCCCGAAACATTCAAGTCAGTGCTTCCATGATTACCATACTCAACATTAACAGTGAATTTGCTGCCTGTGCGTACGCTTGAAGGAGCGACGATATTCACTGACAATTCGGATGGCAAGCCGTTCTCAACGACAAACGCCTGGTCCTTGATGGTAATGATGCCTCCCGGTAATTCGGCGGCCATACCGTAGTCGCCTGTCGGCATATCCTTCAGGTTGAAGGTGGCGTATGATTCAGTGCTATTGGTGAAAAACACCTTTTCCGCCGGCAGGTATTGGTTACCCAGAACCAGACGGAAATCCATGATGCTGTCGAATTTGGCTCCGACAATCTGAGTGGTGATGGAACCCGCATTGCTGCCGTGGTCGGTATCAACATGCAGAATCTCGAAATTGACAATGGAGGCGGCAATGTTGATGCTCTGCGTTGCATTGCTGCTTTCGGTGCCAGTGACCAACAGGTAGTAACGGCCACTATTCAGAGATGGAATGAGGATTTCAAGTTCCTGCTCGTATGGTGTTGATGCGCCAAAGTCGAATGAAGCCAAAGTTGGCACTTCTTCGAAAGAAATGTACAGTTTGTTGAGAATCAGATTTGATGAGCTTGTCAACCGGCATGAAAGGGTTTGGCTCTCGTATTCTTCTCCCACATCAATGCGGTAGTAGATGAATTGGTTGTTCGACAAAGTCTGGTCAATACTGGAGCCAATCTCCAAAAGAGGATAAGTGATGGACATTCGAGTCAGCGAAACAACCGTATTGTTCTCATAGGTAACTTCATTCATCGAATGCTGAATGTTAGTTCTCACGATGACATAATAGTCGCCTTCGGACACACTCTGAATTGGCATTGACAATTGTCTGTCCATGATACCATTGGATTGGATGTTGATGTAGAGTTCTTCCGAACCTAACATGATGTCATCACTGCTCCAGACATCATCAGAGGAAAGATAAACAGCTTCCTTGATATTGCCTTTGGCTGGATTAGAACCTAAATTCGACAACTGCCAGGAAACCACGATTTCCTCGCCCGACTGAGCCTCTGCCGGAGAACCGAGGTCAGAAATCAGCAGGTCGCAAGGCAATGGGGTGATTATCGACACCAGAATGCTTTGGATGTTGTTGTTTTCGTTTTCATCCTCAAAGACTTGATTGGTTGCATCAGCATAACTCAAGAAATATTGTTCTCCGGTAAACCAAGAAGGAATAGTCAGATAAATGGAATCGGTGTATGATTCACCCGCCGGCAAAATGCCATTATGGATTTTGCTACCCAAACGATAAGCGTTACTAATGTCGGTGGCATTGTTGCTCAAATAGAAAGCGTCCGTCCAAGCATTTGCTAATGTCGACTCGTTTCCTTCATTCGTTACGGTATAATGAATCCAATAGGAACCGCTTGATTCGAGAATGTTTTCCACATTGAGGGCTACAATACTCAAATCGGGCAGTGAACCATAGCTCACATTGACCGTTTGTGAAAGAAGGTTGTTGTTCCTATTGTTATCGTAGGTGTTCGACATGGCATCAGCCACACAAAGGACCTGCTTTGTGCCTGAAACGGAAAACGGCACGACAAAGGTTTGGGTGGCGGTATAGCTTGCATCAGGATTCAGGACCACAATCCTGTCGAGGCTGACCAACTGCACATCGTCATCGCTGACTTGGTCATCATCCGAAATAAGAATCTTATCTTTCCAAGGTATCGGAAGATAGTTTCCATTTACCACAACATACTGTCCTTCGTTGTTCACATACATCGGGATGGTAGTTGATGGACAGTCCCCGTCATTTCTCACCGTCCAAGTGACAGTGTATTCACGGCCAGCCAGAATCTCGTCAGGAAGTTCCATTGAAATGACTTGAAGGTCAAACGGATAACTCAAGACCGTACCAGTGAACGTAGTTGTATTGTTGGCATGACTCGTTTCGTGGATGTTTTCGTCTGGATCGACCGTGAACTTGATGTTAGGGTTGTCACCCGAAATCATTGGTGGCAGAAATACCGAAACCATGAAAGTTTGGCTATCATACCGGGCAATATCGACACCACTGAAAGGCTGGGATTGAACAGGGCAAACGATAGTATCATCATCCTGATAGGCAAACACCGCAAACGAAAGAGTTTCGTTTTCCAAATCAGCTTCACCAATGTTTGCAACCGTCAGGCTGACGACATTGGCTGTTCCCGATTGGATGCTGCCGTCCGTACTGATGCCAGAAATCGTCAAGTCAGGCAATGGGCAATTGATAACTGTAACAAATTCTGAAACTACATTGTTGGTCTTGTCAAGTTCCACGATCTTGTTTTCAGGATCAACAACCAAAAGGAAGGTGTAGTATTCCGAAGTCACCCAAGATGACACCGATACGGTTCTGACGAAATGCACCGTATCGCCAACCGTAATCGAAACGTTAGGGCCACCCAAAGGCAGCGTCTGGGATTGAACGGCGCACAGGATGGAGTCCACACCATTGGTGGCATAAAGCGAAATATCGCAATTGACATCCAACAAATCCAGTTCACCGATGTTGGTGACATCAAATTCAATGTCGACTTCATTGCCTGCATTGATTGTTGAGGGCAAAATCAAACTTAACGGCTTCAGGTCAGGCAAAGGTTGGTGCTCAACAAACACGGGATATTTCCTCAAGGTGTTGTTGTCTTCATTAGGTTCCCTCAAACTGTTGTCCGCGTCAGCTGTAACAAAAAGATGATAAGTGCCTTCCTCAACATTTGGCAAAGCCGTATTGACCGTCAAAGTGACGGTTTCGTCAGGCTGGATATTCAATGATGTCGCTCTCTCTGAAATCGTGATTGGGTTCGTCATAGCCAAATCTGTCGACAAACCAATTTCATCGGTGACACTCCAATTCTCAATAATTCCACTCCCAACATTTTTCACCACATAACTGATATTCATCGGATAGCATGCAACGAGGGTGTCTGGTACATTAAGTTGCATCACCTGCAAATCGGGAATACCCAAAGTGATAGGTATGCTTCTGACAATATTGTTGTCATTATAGAGATATTCAAACACATTGTCAGGGGCATCAGTGTAAACATATAAATAATAAGTACCTTCTGAAATGTTGGCTGGTAATGGGCCTGTCCATGACCTTGAATACTCCTCATTGGGCTGCAAACCGCCATAATGATAAATGCTGGTCAGCAAAAAAGCATCATCGCCAATTTCATCAGGATTGCTAGAGAGGTATACATAATCATACCAATAAGAATTATCAGGATTGCCCGCACCTTCGTTCACCACCGTATAGGACACTGTAAAATTGGCTCCGGTGCTCGCGTTTTGAGAATAACTGTCCAAATAAGGGACAAGATCAGCAGGCGGAGTAAGGATGATGTTCACTTCATCAGAACGGCTGACATTATTATCATCCATTACATGCTCGTAAACTTGATTATAATAGTCTGTTTGCACATAAAAATAGGCACTGCCGTACATGGTCAATGGAACGTAAGCATCGAAAGTTTGCTGATAAGAATCACCATGTGCCAGATATCCGTAATGAGACACGGTAGCTATACAACGGCTATTAGAGCCAAAGGCTGCTGAATCGGAAACATACAAAGCGTCTGTCCAATGGTTTACGCTTGTAGGTGCTTCGCCTAAATTCGATATGGTTGCTGTCACACTGACATTGGTTCCCGAATAAAAGCTATTGGGAGCAATGATGGAAGTGACCTGCAAATCGGGCAATGGCGGCATGGCAACATCAACTGCATCGATGAAAAAATTATCATGATAAAAGCTGCCGTTCAAGAACTCCGACATTTCATAGAGATAATTGTAGGCATAGGACCTTGCGCCTATGAAAGGTGGCGGGGTATAAGGCAATACCATCTGGTCGTTCTCCCAATAGATTGTTTGAGCATCGTATGCATCGGTTATGACGAACAAGTAGTATGGTCCGTTGATGGTTTCCGGAATAGTCACCGTTTGTGTTTGTGTGTAGGATTCATCAACACCAAGAGCTGCAAAATTGTCGAAGGTTCCCAAAAGATAGGTTCCTGATTCATTGGGATTCACATGATTATCAATTGACAGCCATACCCTATCGTACCAAGAGGTAGATTCTGTGCCAGCTACACCGTCATTTCGCACAGTCCAGGTCACCTCTGCCGTTTGACCTGCCACAAAATTTGAATGTGACATGGATGTGACATGCAATTCGGGCAATGCCTGGCAAAAAATCGCCCTCAAGATTCTGCTTTCCGTCACATAGAACGAATACTCAGTATCTGTTGAGATAATCTCATCGTTTTCAATCCAATGCAGAAACACATAACCCGAATTCGGAATGGCATTTAGCGTACACCACTCACCCGCAAAATAATTGCCATCTCCCGTGACGGTTCCGGCGTATCCGTAATTAGGGTCGGCCTGAATGGTAATATAAGAGGTGAAGTCAAACACGAATGGCTCTCCAGGATTGCCGCAGATGGCGTCGGCGACAAAGGAGAACGGAGCAGTCATCCTGTCAACCTCATACCCGTTGTAATGGTCGAACAGTTTGAAATTAATCGTGTTTTCATCATTGCCAAACACGGTTAGGAAAGCCAGATACCTGTCCAATGTCGGGATATACTGCATTATGGTGCTTCCCCTGCATTCACTTCCGCAAAAAGCACCAAGCTCCAAATAAGGCGAACGCTGTTCTTCACCGTCAATCTTGACGATTCCAATCATGGTCATGGAATGTTCATACAAATGGGAGTTGTATGTCCAATGATGATCGATGGAGCTGCTCAACCCGAAATAGGCCGTGTAATTGGCATTCTCCGTCACAGTAAAGCTATATGTGGCAGAGGCAGAGACTTGTACGCCGTCTTTCATCCAATAAAGGAACTGGTAATTCCATTCTGGTGAGGCTTCCAGAGTACAAGTGGAACCATAAGTGTAATTGCCGTAGAAACTGTCGTAGCCATTGACATAGCCGCTTCCTTCGGGCATGACATTCGCCGTAATGGTCAGCCAAGTCACATCGGAATTAAACCCAAACAGATATGGCTCATTCGGATTGCCAAAGAAAGCATTGGCCGAAAAAGGCACTGCCTGTTGGTTTTCCAAAACCATCTCAGATTCGGTCTGATGGTCATACAGCTTGAAGGTAATCTCATCGTCATTAGAACCATACACGGTAAGGAACACCAAGTACTTTTCCACAGCAGGATAGTAAGCCAGCAACTCGCTGCCTCTACATTCCCCGCCACAGAAGGCTCCTATTTCCAAATACTCTGACTGCTGTTCTTCCCCATCAATCTGAATGGAGCCTATCATGGTCATGTTGTAGGGGAATTGATGGCTGTCGTATGTCCAATGCTTCTGGATCCCTTCGTCGGAAGAGCCAAAAGCAAAGACCTTGAAAGCCATTGCTATCAATAAGGTTATTGTAAAAAATCTCTTCATATCGCAATTTTGATTATGGGACTGGCCCTGAAGCCAGTCCCTGTTATTTAATCACTTACTTAACAATAAGTTTTTGGCTATATGCACCCTTGCCTTCAACGACAAGTCTGACCGTATAGACACCAGAAACATTCGGAGCCTTTACCACAATCGGGGTCTGGCTGGAACGCAAAGCCGAAACGGTCTCACCTAAGGCATTGATGACTTCTACCATGATGCTCTCAGCCTTGTCGGTTGACAAGTCAATGCTGAACAGCGCACCTCTTTCGACAGGATTCGGATAAATCCTTGCAGAAGCAAAGCCTTCAACGAGGTCGGCCGAGCCATTGAAATGAACAATATATGGCTCATCGATGCAGCCGACAATGGCGTTGGGAACAAATGTCAGCATTTCAGAAGCGCTCTGATATTCCTTGCCAGCTCCGGCATGATACAGTCCAAAGTTCATTTCCTGATTCTCTTCACCAGTAATGGTAAGGAATGCCATGTAACGGTTTATCGGCTCCACATAGATCAGTTTAGAACTTCCAAGGCAACTGCCATTTGCGAAGACTGCCAATTCATAATCGCCGTCTGCAATCTCTATCTGATTCAGTTCAACCACAGCCATCACCGACATATTGTCGGGATATTTGAAATCGTTAGACACCCAATGGTTGTTTTCTGCCGTGAGATTTGGAACAAGTTCATCGCGGAAAAGAGCATCCGAATAGGTGAAGGTCGTAGTACCGACTCTCTTCGAATTGTACATCATGCCCATAGCAGGTTCGAGCGTATTCAGCGTACCGAACCAGCCTTGTCCTTCAATGTAGGTGGAGAAAGCGTGTTTGGTTTTCAGGACATCCCCGTTGGTGGCATTCAGATTCGCCAAGGCCTCATTGATGTCCATGGCAACGGCATGAGGATAACCAATCCAAGACCATCCTGAATAAATGGTGATTGGATAGTCGTCAACATTGGCGCTAATGCCCGAAACCACAGCTTCGACGGGTGCATTGGCATTAATCATGTACATCTGGTCGTTGGCAATGAAATTCAAGTTGCCCATCCACAGGTTTCCGTAATTGTAATCGAAACCATCGTCTTGCGACTTAATCATGACGCCATCGGCTCCAAGACTGGCCTCAAGCATTTCAAGACCTTCGCTGCCTTCCTGTTTCACAATGGTGGAATACCAGTTCCAGCCGGCTTGCAAGGCCGTGGTTTGAATGATTCCAAACCTGATGATATATGGATCGTCAAGCGTGCCTACTACGGAAGTTGAGTTGAAAGTCAAGGCAGACAGGCAATCGAACTCGGTTTCTTCGCCACGTTCATGGTCGTAAAAGTCAAATGTGATGTTGTCGCCCTCAAGTCCGTAGATGGTCATGCACACGACAAAGCGGTCCTGTTCGGGATAATAGGTGAGCATCTGTCGGCCACGGCATTCATCGCCACAAAGGGCTGCGACTTCCATATAGTTTCCAGTCAGCTCTATTCCATTGACATTCACGACACCAATCAGCGACTGAGAATTGTATTCCGGGTTATCGACCACTTCCCAATGCGGTGTGATTCCAATGAAATTGGCTTCCATGTTCACATTGTCTCTGACGCGGAAAGTATATTCCGGCGTGCCCGCGATTTCCTCGCCATCCATGCTCCAATTGGTGAAAGCGTAGCCTTCGTTTGCCGTGGCAGCCACTGTACATGGGAATCCGTTGACATAGGAACCGGCACCTGTTACAGAACCACCTTGGGCAGGATTGGCCGTTACGGTCACTTCATAGCTTGCTCCACCAACCGACAGCGGACAGCTCATGGCGTAGTAAGCATTATAATTCGGACAACGGCGCATACCGTCATACACTACGCGGAGTTCATATTCATGGTTTCCTGTAGCTATGGCATCGGTATAACTGGTCTGTCTTGTAAAGCCTAACAGCTCTCCGTCGCGATAGAGCAGGGCACCAAGAACGCCAGTGACCGGCGAGAAATAGCCGCTTCCATCAAACGGCACACAGAACGAACACACCTCACCCGTATTATTAGCGAGTACCGTTGCCTGTCCCGTTTCGGTATCCACCTCGGCAAAGAAGCCAGAATCGCCACAACCAGTCCAATACAACTTGCCAGTGTAATGGTCAAAGCCAGCTGATTGGAGGTAATAGCAATACTGTCCTGTCGAACCGACAAATGTTGTAGCACCTGTAGTTTTATCTATTTTGTACAAAGCACCTTCACTCTGACTTATTCCCCAAAGCTGACCGTCAAGGTCACAAGCAAGTGCCATCATGGTTCTACCCATCGACCCAATATTAACAATGGTATTGTCCTCCACATTCCACATATACAAATCACTGCCATATACACCATACATCATACCAGAGGAGTAATCCCATGCACAGTCGTAGAAGTCGTATATATTCAATGAACCTTGATTCACAATTTCTCCTGTTTCCGGATTTATTACATACCAGTTATTATCGTATGTGGCATGGACATTTCCGTCAAGCGGGCAATAATCGCCGCCAAAAACATAAGGAACGGTATTAATGTAATTGTAAGCACCCGGAGTATCGAGGTCGAAGCTAAACCATCCATCCTGATACTCAGCAATGCCATCATTATAAACCATGCATCCATAAGCCGGATAATCACCTTTCACAAACGATCTTTCTGCCACAGTCGGGTACTCCCAGCTAATCACATTGGCATCTTCGTTCATTTCCATATTCAGATTGGCAACAGCCTCGAAATTGTCGCACGACTGGTAAGCCCAATCCGTCTCGCTCCATTCGCTGAGGCCCGAAGAATACACCGAAGCCACTTTCAGGTGATAAGTCTGGCCGTCGATGAGATCGTCAACAGGCAATTGCATGAAACAATCAGAAACTGCACCTTGGTAGATGACATTGTCTTCGCTGTCGGAGAGTTCCACTTGATAGTTGTCGAAGTGACGGTTAGCTTTTGCGCCATTGGTAAGTTGAATGTCGTCAACGTCGAGATAGAATTGGTCGTAGCAGTTGAAGTGACGGATAGCTATATAGACCTGCTGGCCGGCGTATGCACTCAAATCAACAGCGTATTGTCTCCAAGTGCTTTGAGCGTGCATGTCGCGTTCGCCACCTTGACGGCCGCCCTTTGAGGTGATGGTGTGTTCAAAAATGGTGGTGAAATCGCTTGCGCTGGTGTTGCCAGTTGTCGATATGGCAACGCCGAAGTGCTCGGCACCATACGAAGCATCCTGGGCACAAGCCCAGAAACTAAAGGTAGAACCATCAACAATTTTGCATCGTGGTGAAACAAAGTAATTGTCAGGATAGATAACACCGTTGTTATTATCGTAGCTCTGTGAAAAAACGAAGTTGATGGATCCGTCGTGACCGCCTGTGAGACCGCTCATTTCGGTGTTAAGTCTCCAGTTGTAACCGTCACCATCAGCATCAATGGTAGTCCAACCATCCGGTATCCGGCTATCCTCAAAGTCAACGAAGAAAGCATCTCTCACATCCAACGATGGAACCGTATTGCCATGCTGTTCGTCTGTCCACATGGCCCAACCCGTTCTTGAGACATAAAGATTGCTGAGGCCGTAGTTGATTTCTGAAAGCACATAATTCAAGGAAGTGGCATCCCAAATGCTGACGGTTTCGGTGATTGGTTCGTAAGTATCGCCATTGGCGATTTCAAGCGTATAGTCGCCCTTGCGGAAGTTGTCCCATGCATAGTAACCGCTTTCGTCGAGAGTGACAGGAGCAATCGGATACAATTGCTGTTCGGCAGAATTAAGATTGGTGAAACTTACTGTAACACCTTCAGAGCTGTCGCCGCTGTTGAGCGACACAGTGATGTCAACGGCACCTTCGCCAAGGTTCATGTCCTTGTCCACGAAGTTTGACCAAACAATTGGGGATTCGCGTGGTCCTTGGATTGTTGTACCTTCTCTCAGTTCGTAGATACCAATGACGTTAGGATTTTGCTGGATGTTGCAGAAGAAGGCAATCTTGCCGTTGTATTCGCCAACGAATGCGCCGCCTGCGGTTGATGAGCCATCCCAGCCAGGAACGTTGGTCAGGTTGTTGATGAAGTTGATGCTGTTGGCAGCGATGTCGTAGTCATAGACAGACTGAGGTTCGCACCAGAGATAGACGTGACCATTGCCGTTTTCATCTTCGTAGTAACCAGTACCGCCGCAACTTGATGGAGCTGGAGCAGTGGTCACAACTTGACCGCCACGGTTGACGAGCATCAAGTCGTCCCAACCACCAACCCAGAAGCCATCGTTCTGTGGGTCGTATGAGCAGTGGCGGATAGCACTACAACCAGTAGAAATTGTGCTCACCAAAGTATGGTTGGCGAGGTCCATGCAGTACAGCGTTGAGCTATTATCACCTCCATAGAAGTACTGTCCATCATAGTCGAGGTCGCGAATGGTGCCGCAGCCAGCGATGTTGAAGCCTTCGATGAAGTTGCCTTGCATGTCGTACTTGCAGAAGTTGTAAGTAGCACTGGAATAGCCCCAGTTGCAGGTGTAGATATTGTTGCCATCGGTAGCAACACCATATTGAGCGACTTCGTAAGCATTCATTGAACCTATCAGATCCCAAGGAGCTCTTGTTCCTTCTGCGTTCACATATTCCTTGCATGAAATTTCAGCATGATTCTGTTCTGCAACTAGCTTGGCAGCATCTCTGTCATAGACCTGAGGAACATTGACGTTAGCCCAAGTGACAGGTGATTCAACGAGTTCGCCACGGTTGCCTTCATAAACACGGCTCACACCCCACTTGTAGACACCCGCTTCAACATCTGCCCATGCAAGATCAATTAACAAGGTGTCAGCCACATTGTCGGCAACAATCACTGTGTTGTCTTCGGTGTAAGGTCCATTGTTGTAGGCATTGGTGCGATAGACGCGATAGTGGTTGAAGGAACGGTTGTTTCTGATAATCTGAGTCGGGGTTCCCACATCATGTGATATGGCATTAGGATCAGACGAAAGAGCGACATTGCCTGCAGGCATAGTGTGATTGACTGAAGCCGGCTGGGTAAGCGTTGTGGTTTCTCCTCTTCTATTTGAAACAATGGCACGAAGCATCCATGTGTAATCAAGGTCATAGCCGGCAACGTCTTCCCATGTGACACCGTCGAGACTAATCCAACGGCTGTTGGGGTCGCCAGTGCTGGCGCAACCAGAAGCTGGATAATTTCCATTATCGTTGTGCATCACAATCCAGAGCGATTGAGAAGGGTCAATGGCAACGGGGGAGTTCATCGTCCATTCAACGAAGTCGCCAATGCCCGTGCAACTATAGGCCTGGGTATAAAGCAAAGTGGCAGGAGCTGTAGTGCCGCCCTGGTAAATCATGATGTTGCCCGTGTGACCCTCACAATCATACATGCTTACCTTGGTCACACTATGGCCAGAATAACTGCCAGCAGGGAACATGACACCCCAATAGAACTGGCCACCGCCTGTGCCAATACCAGATTGATATATGCCATCATCGTAATACAGCCAATTACTCTTCATGCTCCAATACACTTTCACATAGGGGCTGTTCGGGTCAGCGGCATCGGGATAGTATTCTGCCACGACTTCAGAAACAGGGTAGAAAACCTCATCCATTACAATGTCGACGCCTGCTGTTATCTCGTTATATGCAATATTGACAACGTTGTTGTAACGCGATTCTTGGTACCCTCCACAAGTAGCTTTGGCAGAATAGTTTCCAGCCAGAAGGGTGCCTGCATAATAGCCATTGGCATCAGTAGTGAAAGAAATGCTTCTGGAATAGCCAAACTCATCTCTACCGGAGAAAGTGACTGTGGCATTTGCTATTCCAGTGATTCCGTCAACTTCATACACATGGCCTTCAACGGCACCGTTACCGGAAACCCACACGCCAACTCCGTTGGAAGGATTGGATTCGCCTCCTGCATAAACGGCAGCGACCTGAAAATTGTAGCCGTCCATGTTATAGGCAAGGCCGCTAACCGTATAATAAGAATCCGTCGTGTTGCCAACCGGCACATTGTCCTGATAGATGTTATAGGAAAGGATGTTGGTATCGGCAAGCGGCGTCCATTCCAATGTCAGGTCGTCGCCTTCGTACAAATAAGATTCCCAAGCATACAAATCCTGCGGGCCATTGAGCAGGGTGGTGAATCCCCAAACAGGACCTTCAACACCTTCGAAGCAGCCATCGTTGCGTTCAACAATTTGCCAGAAACAGTTCGCGTTATTTGGCAGGCCTGTAAGGGTATAGGTTTCAGCGAGGTCTCTGGTCCAGTCAACAATAACATTCAGATTCTCATAATCCGTACCTAACAGGAGTTGGTATTCAGTTGTCCTTTCTCCCAATCTCCACTTCAGTTGAACGGCTGTAGGTGTCACATCCGTATCATAATCGGATGGGGTTGGGAAGAAAGCAACTTCCGGACATGACAATTCGCTGGTATTGAGCACTACATCCCATTCGGTTTCCGTTGATGAAGCGGCAATATAGTAAGTTCCGGAAGCTATGGTCATGTCGCTGATAAGGTGTTCCGGATCATAGCTTGGGGCACAATAGAATGTGGTTGTTGGAATGTAGCTCACGGTATTTCCTGAAGTAAATGTAGGAGCGTCGTAGGTGTAAGCGTACATGCCTGCGCCAGTCATCGGAACAGCCTGGAAGTTGCAGCTTGAGTAGTTGTTGCCACTTTCGATACAGTCCATGCCAATGAGCAGATTGCCACCATTGTATTGGTAAGGCGTGGTGAATGTAACAGTCATCATGCCGTCAGCGACAGTGAGCTGGCCGATGTAGACAGTAGTGGCCGCAGCAGGGTCGACGAAACTGCTCATGGTGGTGAAATTCACCTCTGTCAGATAGACTTGGAAATTCGACTGCCACTGATTAGGTGTCGAAGCGGTATAGTAAGTCAAACTGTTAATTGTGCGTCCTGCCATAGCGGTAATTTCGGCAGCCGGAATCACATACTGTGAACGGGTGTAGGCATCGGCATAGAAACCGTACATCGGAAGATAACCTGTGGTATTGGAGCCATCAGGATAGGCAGTCAGTTCCAAGGATTCGCCAATAATAGCCGAGCCATAGTAGTTTTCAAAGTCTGGGCCACCAACGCCTTCAAAGCCATCTCTGTAGACAACCAACTTGCCGTTTTCAGCTGGTTCGTCGGTGTTAGGCTTGGTGACAGTACCATTGAGCAGGACATCATGGTCGAATGTGACTTTGTAGACTGCATCGTTACCTTCCGAAACACCGGTTGGAGGCAGAAAATAGTCGTTGTTCAGCATGGCGGTTGTCGGAGTGTCTCTGTAATCAGTCGGATCATCGACAACACGAGCCATTTCCCAAACGTCAGGTTCAACAGGGTCGTAAGCAAAGGCTGACAGGTCAACTTGAATTACCTCGTTGTCTCCATAATTAATAATAAGGTGTCCATCCGTTTCGCCATCACTGTTGCCAGTCGTCAAATTGAGTTCACGGCTCGCATGATAGCCAAGAACGATTGGAAAATCCACTTCCTCAAGCTGGAAATAGTCGTTGTCCGTTGCTATGCTGTTAATGACGCAGTAACCACCCGGATTGTAGATTTGGAATGTAAAAGGACGCACCCATGCCTCGTTAGGGCGGTAGCCCAGTTGGAATGTTTCGGGAATGACAACTGGAGTTGAAGAAACCCGGTCAACAATCAGCACTATTTGATTCTTCTGCGAATACAGAGTTCCTGAGTAGCCGGAAGGGTTATAAGGGTCGAAATTGGGGTCGTCATCGTAAACACGCATGGCTTGCACTTCATCGGTTTCAAAAACGCGGCAGGCCATGTGGGGGGCACCTGTATAACTTCCCGTGTTGTCATCCACGATAAGGGCCAAATTGGAATCTCCCATGTAACCAAACGGGACATCAAGTGTAATGGTATTCCACCCTTGGGCCATCAGCACATCACCGCTGAACACCAAATCCGATGCTGTCACGGGAATCCAGTCTGTATTATTTTGGAAGGCCGTTTTGTCGGTCGCAACGAGATAAATGTCATAAATGCGGGTCTTCTCGGCTCCTTCATTATAGAAAGAGATGCTTCGGATATTCCCTTGCGTGCCTATTTCTTCCGCTGTGTAGATTTGCTGGGAAAGCGTGTAGCAATAGTATGAATAACTCGGCAGATATACATTGGTGGCAGTGCCTCCATCACCAATGAAGACAGTACCTTCTGGTTCGTAGTTTACTTCGACCGATTCTGAGGCGGATGACAAGAAGCCATTGCTGTCCATACTTTTCACATAATAATTCTGTGTCCCAAACACGGGGCTGCCATCTAAATAGGATGTCTCAGTCGTGTTGCCAATAAGACTGCCGTTTCTGTAAACATTATACGACACGGCGCCAACGGCCGCAGTCCACGACAAAACCACATCATTGTTTTCGACAGAGGCCATCAGATTGGTTGGAGGATCACAATCGGCAACACTGCCGTATGAGAAGGAAATGGTGTTTCCCGCTTGAGTGATATTGTAGATACCAAAGTTGTTGTCAACCGTTCCGTTGGTGAAAAACGGATAAGCGCTTGTGGTTGCGTTGAATTCCGTTCTGCCCACATTGGCACTGAAGAATGCCGTCGAAAGATTCCCATTCTGGGTGGTCGATCCTCCAGGCCTGAATATATAGACTTCATCATATATGCCGCTGCTCGGATCATAACCGGCATTCCCCTCAAAACGGGTATCGATGCGGTAAACGAGAAGTCCTGACCCCGGAAGCCCCGACTCAAACAGCGAAGTGTTGTCTCTGTATTCCACCACATAGAACTGGTATGGGTCTTCTGTCGCAATTTTGTAGGCCACATTGTCTGGCGTAGGCGAACTGATGGGATTCAAGGTATAGACTCCGCCTTCTGTGATTTCAGGGATTTCGTCAATCCAGTGGCCATACTTCATCTTCATGTAGGCACCGCAATGCTGGGGAGGCCAGGTGTCGTTTTCCATCAAATCCCAAATTCCAGCGGGAGAGAGATTGGTGCCATAATTATAATGGTACAGGTCGGGAGCACTTAAGGAGTGGTTCATCTCGTGACACATCGTTGAGGTGTTGAAATAGCCCGATGCGTCAGCAAGCTGGAAATTGAAAGTCCAGACTCTTTTTCCATTAATGTAAACATATCTGTCTTGAAGTGCCCATTTATGAGGCCACAGCAGCGAGCTCCACTCGCCGACATCGCCACGCACGATGAAGCATACATTGTCGACGTAACCGTCGTTGTCGTAGTCAATATTCAGGTTCGAAGGGATGGGATAGTTGGCGTTAATGTAATTCACCGCACGCTCAAGCAGGCTGAATTCACGCTCCGCCCTCTGGTCTTCCGTTTGATAGCCATTGGTGTTTGTAACGGCATTGTAAGGCTGGAAATAACTACGCGGATGATTGTCTTGGTAAGAGATGATGGTTTCGCCCGAATGTCCGGGATAGAAATAGGTGGGAATCTCTATGGAACCATACGAAGCCGACCTGAAATAGTTTCTCATAGAAATGCCATTCTCAGATACGTCATTGAACATGTTGTCGATGGAAGAATAAGAGTTGACAAATTCTCCATCGTCGGAGAACCGGATAAAGATGGAAATATTGTTCAGCGTTCCGTGATTGGGATTGCTACGGTTTGAAACATGCCTGTCGTTCTCATGCCAGGCATTTCTTCTTGCCTGCCATTCCTGTGGAGAAATGAGGTTGTGAGGCCGCAGGTTCTTGCTTGCAGGATTAACGCTGCCAGCCACGAAATCAGTGGCGACCAATTGACCGTTTTGCTTGTCGGCATAAACGTAAAAACCTGTCAGGGGATGTTGCATGATGGTGTAACCATCTGCATCATGCAGGTAGTTGAAGAATTCATCACCAGAGGCGAAACAATGCAATATTGTGCCGTCCGGTTGGGTCAATGTCTTTGGGACATCTTTCAGATAGGCTGCATGGACACTGAAAAAACAGCAACATGCAATGATTAACAGTAAAAATCTTTTCATGACATTTTAATTATTATGTTGATATTGTTTGACTTTATAATCTATTCATTTTCATCATTTTCAGGCAGAAACTCCATGCAAATTTTAATCTTTCAATCAAAAGTTATTATATAACGGTGCAAAGAAAGAAAAAAAAATGAAATAAAATAAAAAAAATCCATTTTTTCATTTTTCACCCTTAATTCACCCATTTTATACTGTATTAGTCCCTGCCGTTTCAGTTCCTTACGGATGTCTTCTCCAATGTTAATGTCTTTCATAAGCCAATTATTAGGTCTTTCTATTATGGTTAGACTTTTTTCCCGCTTACATTAGTCACTTGAGGCAAATTTTTTTTGTGGCAATTTTTACCACAGCAGGGTTTTCAGGCAATATGAATTGGCCATATTGGTGTCTTGGCCGGATTTTATGGAACGTAGAGACGCACGGACGTGCATCTCTACATGCCACCAGATTATCCATAAATAAATGTGAATCAATTGATATACATCTAATTATACTTTTTCATAATCTATGATTCATTTACGATAATTGACTACGTCGAATGCAAAGCATTTCACCGATACGCAGTGAGGTAATCTTCGATTTTGTGTTTGGCAAAGCAAAAAAGCAGCTGTCATCGTTACTGGTTGTTTTTTAAATCTCACTAAGTAAGCAGTCAGAAATAAACTACATTTTAATTCACTCATTTCGACAATCTCAACGAGCTGTAAATCAGTCTGCTGATACCCTTCTTCAAGGGTGTGACGATGTCGAAGCATTTAGAACCCGTAATGTACACCTTTGCGATGCTTTGGACGGTATCTGTCGGGAAAGGTGGAACAAGCATCATCCGAATTGTCAAAGTGAAGCGGTATGCCTAAGCCAAGACATATTTCCCAGCCTTTTGGCATTCGCTTTCCCGTACTATTGTAGGCATTTATATTGACTGGTGCTGCGGTCTCGGCATGTTCCATTTCGGAATACGAATCAACAAAACCATGATGGTAGCTGGCTTCAAGCCGAACACTCAAGGTAAGTGAACCAAAGTTGATGTCGCTTCTGATGCCTAAACCCGCATACGCACCAGCATGATATGGTGCCATGTTTGCCTTGCCAATGTCGATGGTCTCATCCATAACGATGGGGATGGAACGGCTGATGTGGATTTGTCCGCCAAGCAGATAGCCAGCCTCTGCACCTGCAAAGGCGTATGGCTGGAACAATTCGGACACCTGCAGCCGCGCTTGTACGGGAATGCGTAAATCGACATATTTCGATGCGATGGAATAGTGAACCGTTGCATTTGAGAGATGCGTGTAGTGCATCTTGACCCCCCTGTTCGCATACATCATTTCCGGAGCAATGGAAACAATATCACCTAACGGAACACTGACGAAAAGGCCGCCAACTGGAGCAAAGAAAGCATCCTGTTCCAGTTCTGACAAGTATTTATCGAAATAGGACATGCCAGGCAGAGCTACGCCTCCCTTTACGCCTATCGCAACGCTCTCCGTATTTCGGTTGCCAATCTGCGAAAAGCAATAGCCTGGCAGTACGAAAGCCATCACTATGATTGCAAAAAAACTTTTCATCTTCCACCTCCTTCCGAGTCAAGGCGCGAAGCCATGCCGTCACCGTCCTTATAAATGAAATACGAGCCTGGCTCAAACTGCGGAATAAGTCCGTCTGAGTCGTCATTGACCTCCATAATGACAACCGCAAAATACAGGTTGCGGATGCCTTCGGCTTCTACATTCCCTTTAAGGATGACACCTCGCTTCATGCTGACATGAAAAGTAGTCCCCGCGAATGGCACTTCGTAGTTCTTGTTTTCAACAAAATACACCGTAAACGCATTATCAGTTCCCATGACAAATGCCGTATCTGTTGTTTGCTCAGATGCCTCAGCCAAATCTACACGCACCACACCGTTATGCTGTTCAGAAAAGCGAAGACTCACATTCGGTTCAGGATCGATGGGATTCAGAGGCCATCCCGCCACGTTTGAAGCGACTCGTTGCTTCGGTGCCATCGTGTAATTGCCATCGATATTGGCAGGAATATAGCCCTGTGGCACACTTCCAAAACCCGACTCAAAAGCATGTAGGGTAGAGTCGGGGATTACACTGAAAATGTCATTGATATAAGACTCCGTTCCAATGGGAACGATTGTCGTGGCATCATTCTTCGTACACGAAACGAAAGCAATGGACACTGCCGACAAAATAAAACTTACTATCTTGTTTTTCATACAATTATAAGGTTGTTCTTGCAATAATAATCACTTTATCTATCCACTGACACCAGTTTCACGGCCTTTCCTTTTCCCGTCCTGATTTCGATTAGATATAAAGCTGGCTTTAATTCCGACAGGTTAAGCGACACACTGTTTTCCTTGCCATAGTTTTCGGTCATAAGAATTTGTCCTAAAATTCCCACTACCTTAATTTCCTCGATTCCTTCCGCCTCAACGGTCAGATGGCCATTTGTAGGATTCGGAAAAACTTTCACTTCCACGCGGTTTTCATTTACGCCGAAATAACCTGCATTTATACGCAGAGTCCGGGTTGTCTCGCCACACGACAAGGAATTGAATGATACGGTCAGTTCGGCTGTT
Organism: Candidatus Limimorpha sp.; assembly: GCF_056203535.1. Classification (NCBI taxonomy): domain Bacteria; kingdom Pseudomonadati; phylum Bacteroidota; class Bacteroidia; order Bacteroidales; genus Candidatus Limimorpha; species Candidatus Limimorpha sp. The sequence goes on from NZ_JBADWU010000081.1 coordinate 100,062, forward strand.
CCCGGAGCACCGACAAACAGGAGACATCCGTTTTCGTATGTTTCGACAATATGCCAGTCAGGGTTCGAGAGTTCCCACGAATGGAAGCTCAAAATGTCGTAAGAATCGATATGGTAACGATATAATCCGGAAATTAAATCCGATGCCGCATATACTTGGCTTTCACCTTTTATCAGATATGCATTCTGCGCATTATTCACCGTATAATGATATTTGTAGATAATGCTGTCACAACCCTGCTGCGAAAACAACGTGTCGCCATAGCCAATGAAATCGTCATAATAGACTACCCCATTCCATTCCACAGAATCGCAAACCGTACGGAAAGCATTTTCGGTTATGGTTTCTAAAATATGGGTATGCATTGTCACAACACTATCGCAACCTTGTGAACTGCCCAAAGTCACCGAATAAGTCATGCCATCGAGGCAAGTATGTTGATGCCACTCAAAAGGATCGCAAGCTATGGAATCAAACTCATGTTCAAATTGCTCTGCAAGCCGAAAATGCATGGTGACGATGCTGTCGCAACCTTGAACCGATTCAAAGACATGGGAATAGTCGCCATTCTGATCGCAATGGTTCTCATACCAGTCATACGCCTGACAGGATTGATATTCGAATTCGCTTGTCATGGCTTCGTTGAAATGCAAATGCATCGTCACGATGCTGTCGCAACCGTTATATGCTACAAAAGTCTGTTCATAATCTCCATCTTCAGAATAGGTCATTCCATTCCAAACAAACGGAGAGCAAGTCTGCTGGTCAAATTCATAATGAACAGCCTCCATAATGGTCAGATGGAGCAGCACCGTACTGTCACAGCCCATCTGGCTTTGAAACGATTGCTCATAGTCGCCGCTCTCCGTATAAGTATCATACCCCCAGGAAAAAGGATGACAGTCCTCATGTTCAATCTCTTTGAAATAAGTCGGAGCTACCGTAAGATGCAGTACAAAAGTACTGTCACAGCCATCAGGATTTTCCACCACATAGGAATAATCGCCATCGGCATTGTAGGTCTGGCCGTGCCATTCATATTCTCCACAACTGACTTGGGTTTCTTCCATTGTGAAAGCATCGCCTATTTCAAGATTCATGATTAACAAGCTGTCGCAACCTTGCGTGTTTTCCAAGACATGATAATAGATGCCTGGCTCAATATAAACATTGCCATACCATTCATACGATTCGCAAGCTGTTACATTGAACTCGTTCTGCGAGCTGTGATTTATGGTCAAAGGGAGTATGTAGCGGAGATTGCAACCGAACTGGTTTATCGTATCGAAATAGTATGTTCCACTTTGGCTATATACCTGACCATGCCAAACGTATTCATCGCATTCCGTAACTGCGGGCAAAGTGATGTCTTCGCTTCCGTGGATTGTAAGTGGCAGATACTCTGTACGCACACATCCCCATTCATTAAGCGTTTCATGCGAATAAGTGCCTGACTCAAGGAAAGTATTCCCATACCACTCATAACTCTCACAAGCTGACACTGGATCAAGATATAAGTCATCGGCAAAATGGAGGGTCAGATTCAAGACAAAAACACTATCGCACATTCCCGTTCCACCAGGAACCGTGATGGAGTCAATCGTGTTTTGAGTATAGGTCTGTCCCGTGCGAGGCCAATAATACAGGTCACACTCCGTAACGTATTGCACTTGCCGGAACGCATCGCTTATGGTCAGGTGCAGGATTTCAAGGCGATTGCAGCCATGCTCATTGGTCGTCATATAGGTTCTGTCACCACTCGTATTGTATGTCACGCCATGCCAAGTATATTCTTCACAGGCAGATACGGACGTTTCAACCGTATCGCTATGATGAATCGTCAGCGGCAAATGCTGAAGCAGTGTACAGCCCCACTCATTAGTGGTAGAATAATCATACAGTCCTGAAGTGGTATAGGTTACATCATGCCAGGTGAACTCATCGCACTCAGCGACTGGCGGCAATGTTTCTTCTGTTGAATGATGAACCGTCAGATTCAAGACAATCAAACTGTCGCAGCCAGACGGATTCGGCTTTACATATTGCCAAGTACCATCATTTGTATAGGTCTGCCCCGTATAGCCTGCCCATGTAAACGATTCGCAGGCATGTTGGTTGATAGTCCGTTGAGGCCGAGGCGTAACAGTGACATTTACCGTAGCTTCAGCTGATTGACCGTTGCAAGTAATGCGGTATCGGAACGAATCCGAACCGGCATAACCATTGTCAGGTGTATAAAGCATGACGCTGTTTGCGTAGGTTGCCGAACCATGTGAAGGCTGCTGTATGATGCTACACGACAAATTGTTGCAGTTTTCCAAAACATAGTCATTATCAAGGAAATCGACGACGACTGCATTTTCGCTACATGTTGAAACATTGTCGTTACTCGCGGCCATTCCTCCTAACGAAACTGTACAATATGCTTCGCTCTCACTATTCAGTTCACAGAAAGAAATGTCATCAAGTCCGAAGTCATTTCCGCCACCTATCGTATTCTGATTCAAGATGGTAATGGTTGCAGATGTCGAGTTACCGCTATTCCATATTTGATAAAACTGTATCCAGGTATTCAAACTGTTTGGGGCGGTAAAGACATCGCCAATCTGCTGGTCATTGATGCTGAATTGCAGAATGGCTTCATCGTGAGCACAAACCGTGCAAACGTATGTAGAAAAAGCATAATTTGTATTTGGCTGTACAGAAACCGTTTCCGTCCACACATTTGTACCTGGTACGGTCGCACCATTAATAATCATGAAATTGCCGGAATCGCCATGTCCATGACCTGTGAAGTTTAAATGATGGCTATGCGCATCCGAATCGACATAGTAGGTTCCCTCTCTATTAAGACTGGTGTTATATTGGTATGACGAAGAAAAACCCGTATTTCCTTGCTCAAAGTCGCCATTCACAACGAGTTCCGGACCTTGGCCATAACCCGTACATGTGTATGTGGTCGTAACACTTGGCGAAGCTACTGTAACAGGCCCCGTCGTATTACTCAATCCAGCAGCCGGCGACCATTCGTAAAAAGTTGCTCCAGAAGCCATCAAAGTAACTGTCTCGCCCGGCTGGATGACAGCATTTGGCGGCGTGATTACCACGCTGCGGTAGCCATTGCCTTGAGCGAATCCAAATGCTGCGATGAAAAACAGCAAGGTAGTCATCATTAATCTCTTGTCCATGAAAAATCTGTTTTTTTATACATATTGTGTATAGTTAAAAATTGTATTGCCTAAACGCCGTTTTAATTCTCAATTTACCTCACCACATTCACCTTCACATTGGCCACGCCATTGCGTGTCATCACTTCAAGCAGATAGGGAGCCGGTGCGAAATCTCGCAGGTTCACCTCCACTCTATCGTCACCGTTCCCGTTGATTTCCTGCAACAGTTGTCCTTTCATGGAGTACATCCTGATGCGCATGATGCCCTCCGACTCAACGACCGTCTTGTATCTTGTAGGATTCGGATACACATTCACATGAATGGCTTCCTGTTCGCTGACATCGAAATAGCCTGCGTTGATGGTCTTCTGCACCTCTGAATAGCCACATTCGTTCCATGCCCGAAGGGTTAAGATAGCTGTTCCAGGATAAATCACCATCAATGTACAGCTTGTGCCTATGGTGTCCATCAGCCAGTCGGCGCCGGTCAACAACCATTCGTAATGCGTGGCATCAGGCACCGAGGCGGCTTCATAGTGATAGATGCCCGTCATCAAGTCCGTCGCCACAAACACATTCTCCTGACCTTCCATGATAGGTGTATCGGGGAAACGCTCCACCGTAAGCTGAAGATAAACCGTACTGTCGCAACCATCGGACGAGACAAACTGTCCTTCATAATACCCCGATGTCTCTATTTCATGCCCATCGAACCAGTAGGCACCACAATGCACGGTATCTATATAAACCTCGTAGGCATCGACGAGTTCAAAATGTAGGGTGACGATGCTGTCGCAGCCCTGGACGCTCTCGAAGGTCTGCTCATAGTCGCCCGTGGCGGTGTATTCCGTGCCGTTCCACTCGAAGCTGTCGCAGGCCTGGTGCTCCCATTCGCTCGTCAGCACGTCGTTGACGGTCAGATGCAGGGTGACGATGCTGTCGCAGCCGTGGACGCTCTCGAAGGTCTGCTCGTAGTCGCCTGTGGCGGTGTATTCCGTGCCGTTCCAAACGAAGCTGTCGCAGGCCTGGTGCTCCCATTCGCTCGTCAGCACGTCGTTGATGGTCAGGTGCAGCGTTACTATGCTGTCGCAGCCCTGGACGCTCTCGAAGGTCTGCTCATAGTCGCCCGTGGCGGTGTATTCCGTGCCGTTCCACACGAAGCTGTCGCAGGCCTGGTGCTCCCATTCGCTCGTCAGCACGTCGTTGACGGTCAGGTGGAGGGTGACGATGCTGTCGCAGCCCTGGACGCTCTCGAAGGTCTGCTCGTAGTCGCCTGTGGCGGTGTATTCCGTGCCGTTCCACTCGAAGCTGTCGCAGGCCTGGTGCTCCCATTCGCTCGTCAGCACGTCGTTGATGGTCAGATGCAGGGTGACGATGCTGTCGCAGCCGTGGACGCTCTCGAAGGTCTGGGTGTAGTCGCCCGTGGCGGTGTATTCCGTGCCGTTCCACACGTAGGAACCGCACGACTCCTGCGTCCATTCGTCGGTGAAGATGTCGTTGACGGTCAGGTGCAGGGTGACGATGCTGTCGCAGCCGTGGACGCTCTCGAAGGTCTGCTCATAGTCGCCCGTGGCGGTGTATTCCGTGCCGTTCCACACGTAGGAACCGCACGACTCCTGCGCCCATTCGTCGGTGAAGATGTCGTTGACGGTCAGGTGTAGCGTCACGATGCTGTCGCAGCCGTGGACGCTCTCGAAGGTCTGGGTGTAGTCGCCCGTGGCGGTGTATTCCGTGCCGTTCCATGTGAACGCCTCGCACGCTTGATGTTCCCATTCGCTTTCCAACACGCCATTGACGGTAAGGTTCAGCGTGACGATACTGTCGCAACCGGTTGAGGCCTCGAAAGTCTCGGTGTATTGCCCCGACTCGGTATAGACGTGACCGTTCCAAGTGTAGGTGCCACAGGTGGTGTCATTGATAATATGCGTAATGTCGTGGTTGACGATAAGATACATCGTAACCACGCTGTCGCAGCCGTGCTGGTTCTGCAAGGTCTGTTCGTATGTGCCGCTTTCGGTGTAGGTTTCGCCATTCCAGATGAGGCTGTTGCAGGTCTCTCGTTCAATGGTTCGGCTACTCACCGGCAGCACACTCAAGTTGATGGTGACGATGCTGTCGCAGCCCGAAGCGGCAGTGTAGTACTGATGGTAAGTACCCGCCACGGAATAGGCATAGCCGTTGTAATAAAACGCATCATTCTCGCAGGTTGAGCCATTGATGCTTGGTCCCGTGACAGACCCTCTCTTATAAAGGTGCAGGGTGAGCGTAGCCTCACATTCGCCATTACCTATCTCTCGCGTGAAAGTGGCTTCGCCTTGGGTTTGGGTCTGTTGCGGCGTAAGGGCAAAGCCATAGCCTTCGTAGGCATAGCCGGCACACACGGTATCATAGACATGCTCGGTGCCCGAAGGGTTGACATACACGGTTTGTTCCGCCGTGGCCGAACAGCCGAACTCCGTGACGGCGGTTACGGTGTAAGTGGTGGTTTGCGTAGGCGACACATTAATATATGGTGTGGTTGCCCCCGTGTTCCAGTAATAGTAGAGCGTGGTGTCGTACACTACGGGTGGACTATTTTCGAAATCGTGAATGGCGCGAACCATATAATTACTTGTCTTTGTAATTTCATAACTCAATCCTTCCCAAAAACGAATGTTACTTGCGCGAGATGCATCATTTTCAGTACTGCTCCAATAAAAGCCATTTACGCCTTCCAAAGTAGTGCCTCCAGCAGATTCTATGACATCTTCAATCAAGCCAAGATTAGCATAAAGTATACGCAATTGCCCAATCGCAGGCAGATACCATCCATGTGCAAAATCCACTTTGCCGGCGGCATACGATGGATTGTTATTCTGGTAAGCCCTTATTTTTTGGGTATTGCCATAACCATCAATTTGGTTTAGCATCATCGGGTCTTCATGACCAGAAGGATACCAATTTGAAAGGGTCGGAATATCGCCGGAAGTTCCCCAACGACAGCTTGTGGAAGCATCGGTAAGCGCCACCATCCATCCTCCACTGCCATCGGGTTTGACATAAAACACTACGCCACGGCTACCATCATCGTTGGTAATGACATCGCCTATCTTATAGTTCTGTGCCAAAACAGAATCTGCCACAAATCCCATCAAAAACAATATGAGTAAATATTTTATTTTCATAGTTTTACTATTATTTTCATCCCCTTCTTGGAAGCACCGACTGCATCTCTCCTCTTTATAACTTTTTTCATCACCATCATTCCATTGATAAACTATATGCTCGAAATTACTCATTTATAACTTCAAACTAATTGTTAAATTTAAAAATCGGACACACTTCGAACTTTAAAATGAGAAAGATTAGTATGATTATTAGTCTTATAATATCCATTATTTACCATACCACTATCAAAAAAATCCCAATAAGTATTAGCATTACATTCCGATGAAGAATAATATACCCACATGGTATTCATGTCAAAAAGTGTGCCTCCTACAGCAGCAAGCCCTGCATTTACTTCAACCAAATTTCCATAAAGGACGTTTAGTTGCCCGATTGCCGGCAAATACCATCCGTTGACAAAATCGACAGCGTAAGCTACCGGATATGTAGATGAATTGCCAAAATTGCGTATCGCCTGAGTGTTACCGAACCCATCAAAGTCCTTAATGGCCTCACGGTCAGTACTGAAATTAGGGAGCATAGGGATGTCAACACATTCAGTACTCCATCTTGAACCAGTAGCTTGGATCTCTAGGTGTATCATCCAGCCATGCTGTCCCGTATCGTCAACATAGAACACGACGCCTTTGGCGGTCTTGCCACAAGGCCAATCCGTACGCTTCACAATGCTGCCGTCGGTGCAAACAATGTCGCCAATGGCCACTCCAACTTGTGTAAAAGAGGCATTATCACCCAAGGCATGTATGGTGGTGGAGCCGCCATCGCAAATCACGGTGGGTTCGGCCTGCGTGGTGAGGGTGGGCGTGCCCGTCACAAGCAGCTGCAGCACTCTAATGCTGTCGCAGCCCGAAGCCGTGGTGTAGCTGTTGGTGAAAGTGAACAGACCCAAGCTGTCCTGTCTTGGCAAATGGAAGCCATAGGCATCGTAGGTGTTGCCGCTGCAAAGGCTGTCGCTGAAAAGGAAATGGTAGGTGGGTTGGGGTGTCACGGTTATGGGCAGCGTGCCGGTGCCGCAGTCGTTGGTGCCATGCAGGGTCAAGGTGACTGGCGTGGTGGTGGTGAAGCTCACTGCCAGCGAAGCACTTTGCTCGCCTCCTATCACCGTCACGCCGCTTGGCACGTCCCAATGGTATTGCGTTCCCTGTTGCACATGGGCAAGGCTATAGGTAATAGGCTCAAGGGTGCAGGGCGTAAGGTCGCCGTTGATGGCATCGAGCTGCAAGGCCTCGTGTACGGTCAGGTCAAGCACCTTGCGTTGTTCGCAGTTGCCAGAACCTGCAATAATGGTATCAAAGCGGAAAGTGTTCAGGCCAGGGTAGGCGGCAAGACTATCGGCAATGCGTTGTGCACTTATTGAGAAGCCATTGCCAGTGTAGGCATTGCCCTCGCATACGTCGTCTCTCAGCTCTATTTCATCAAACCTGGTAGTATGTACCATGGTGCGTAAAGTATCTTTGACATTACCCGAACGAGTGAGCACGGCGTAGGCTAACCAGTCGCCTGCAACGCCGTAGGTGTGATAGACAGGGGTGCCGTTGGCCGTGGCACCGTCGCCGAAATGCCAGTTCACGGAAGAATAGTTGTAGTTGGCCGTCACGCTGAATTTTATGTTGTCGTCCTTGCAGACATAGGTTCCATTTGGAAGCATGTAGTTGGGTATGTCGTTCACCTCGATAGCAGCATTGAGGTCGGCCACGTTGGAGCCTACCGAGTAGGCATAACTCTCACAGAAACCCAAGCCATACACATGTGCCACGAAACCGCCCTTGCGGTTACTCAGCTGGTGCGCATTGTCCGAAACCTGAATCTTGGCGTAGGCGTATTCGGGCTTGGCCGTCAGCACTTGAAACTGGTCGGAGATGTCTGCACCGTCCAGACGCATTCCAATCACATGCTGGGTCTGCGTCACCACATTCACGAAATGGTAGCGCGAAGTGCCTGACGAGAAGGTGCCGAAAGTGGTTTCGTGTATCTGCTGCTCGACAGGACTGACTATCACCATTGATGGGTCGCCGTTGGAACCGCCATAACCCGCCCCCGTGAAATAAATATAGGTGCAGGCCGGCTGTGTGGTCTCTATGAAGACGGCGTCTTCCGTGGAGTTCAGCTCGAACTGGTAGGTCTGTCCAGCGTTGATGGTAGCCAAGGTGGTCCCGTTTTTCTTCACTTGGCAGTTGTTGGCCGAAGCCGTTACTCTTACGATATCCTTGCTGCGCATACTGGATGTGGTCACGATGAACTGCTTGCCCCAATAGGCCACCGGCCAGTCCTGTTCCACGAGGTGGTCGCAAGCCAAATAACCTTCGGGAATGTATTCGCAGACATTGCCGCTGAAAACAGCAATCTTGCGTCCGTTGCGGGCCTTCACTTGCGAGCCGGAGAGGTCGCCACCTCTCACCGAGGCAATCTGATAGCATTGTCCCGCATCCAAAGTCACGCTGAACTGCTGGTTGGCCTGTTGCCCGTGAGCAGTGGCGCATTTTGGAGTAATGTCAACGGTGGTGCCATTCTGGGTCGCCACAATCAGTGCCTCACAGTTGATGAGGGCACCTTCGTAGGTCTGCAAGACATACTCGTCGCGCAAGGCAGTCGTTGGCAACACGTTGGTGACATCGAACGAACAGGTGGTGAAGTTGGAAGCATACAGCGAGATGGTGTCGGTAGCGGTCACATGAAGTCCTGTGTTCACCGCCTCCCCCGACCTTGTCGTGTAGGCCTGGGCCAAAGGTATGTTCACCCTTGTGATGCTGCCGGCCGTCACCGTGAAGTTCGTGCTCCAGCCTGTCCTCGGGTTTGTCACCGTTCCCGAACAATTATCTGACCCGGTTATAATCAGTTTCGTCTCTATCCCATAACCTTCATCATAGCTGTTCATAAACGAGACCCAAAAATCCCTGCCCAGCGTTGAGGGCGACTGTGTCCAGCCCGAAGCCGTGCAAAGCCACAAGGCCCATAGCAGGGAAAAACGGTGTAGTATCCTATGTCTATTCATCTTATTATTATTTCGAATGAAAAAGAAACTGCAAAATTAGACTTTACAATCAAATCAACGATTATCTGAGATGGCATATTTCACTTGTTTTTTTGTGGCATTATTTACCACGTCAGGATTGTAAATCTCCAACTTTTCCGAACAATCCTTCAGGAAATCGTGCTGTAGCAGTTCGGAAATCTGCATGAGCAATGCTAAGTCGATGCTTCGCTTTTTTAGCATTTTGTAAGTGTTGCTGCGATCACTGTGAATGGCATCGGCAAACCAGACGACGCTGCATCCCTGCCGTTTCAGTTCCTTACGGATGTCTTCTCCAATGTTAATGTCTTTCATAAGCCAATTATTAGGTCTTTCTATTATGGTTAGACTTTTTTTCCGCTTACATTAGTCACTTGTGGTGAAATTTTTTTGTGGCAAAATTTACCCTATTTGTTTTTTAGTGAGAATTAAAAAACAACCTGTAACGGTAATAGCTTTTTTTTGCTTCGCTAAACGCTAATTACAATCGCCTATATATCAGTTTAATTTATGGAGATTCATGTATAATTCTTGGAAATTCGTGTTTATAAAAACGATATTGATATGTGTTAGAATTGTCTCAACTTATTATTTTATTGTTACTTAGGTGAAAATGCGGTCTATTGCCATTTTCACAATTATTGTTATATTTGCAGCCAAATTCAAGAACTATGGCATACGACAAGTACATCCGCTTCGATTGGGCGGCAAAGAAAATCCTCCGCGACAAGGCAAACTTCAGCATCCTTGAAGGGCTGATTACGGTTTTGCTCAACGACGAAACGAAAATCGTGGAGATATTGGAAAGCGAAAGCAACCAGTCCGATCCTGACGACAAGTATAACCGCGTCGACATCAAGGCACGGAACAGCAAGGGCGAAATCATCCTCGTCGAGATACAGCAAACGCGCGAGGTGTATTATCTGGAGCGTATCCTTTATGGAGTCGCCAATGCCATCACCGAGCACATCCACAAGGGAAACAAGTACGACCAAGTGAAGAAAGTGTACTCCATCAGCATCCTGTATTTCGACCTTGGCAAGGGC